>JALXCS010000203.1 GCA_026990815.1 Methylomonas sp.
GGTCAGGGGTGCTGTATCTCTAACCCAAATATCATTATATAAAATATGGAGAAAATGAATATTTTCACTTGAGTTTAGTAAATCTTCAATGTACTTTTGATGATTATGGTTTTTACACAGAATGATGAGTCTCTGTCTCTTGCTAATTGTGTTCGCGATTAGTTGAAAGGTTTCTTCAGCACTTTCAAACTGGTTACCAAAATCACCCATTTTATATGGCCAAGCAATTAATATTGCCGATTGTACTTCCCATTCAGCAGGGAGGCATATTTTGTTATCCATGACTAATTTGCTGCAGCCAGGCTTACCATTTCCTTTGCATGATTTAATGTTTGTTCAGTAATATTAATACCGCCTAACATACGGGCAATTTCTTCGATTCGTTGAGTGTCGTTCAAAAGCGAAACAGTTGATTCAGTGGTGCCGGTATCTGTCAGCTTTGATACAAATAAATGATGATGGGCTTGGGCTGCGACTTGAGGTAAATGTGTGATGCATAACACCTGTCGGTTATGGCTTAGGTGGCGCATTTTTTGACCAACAATTTCAGCGATGCCCCCCCCTATGCCAGAGTCCACTTCGTCAAAAATCATAGTCGGTACCATTTTTTCGTGGCTCGTGGATACTTGAATTGCCAGACTGATACGTGATAATTCACCTCCTGATGCTACTTTAGCCAGTGGTCTGGGAGGTAATCCTGGATTGGCGCTGACTAAAAATTCAATTTTGTCCAAGCCGTTAAGGCGTGGGGAGGATGCAGGTAAAGGGATAATATTGATAACAAATTCACCCTGAGGCATTCCTAATTCTTGAATGAGATCAGAAATTTTTTTTTGGCAGCTGACAGCAGCACTTTGTCTTTTTTCCGAAATTTTCTGGCTTAACTGATAATAATTGTTTTCTAGTTTTTGGATTGATTCTCTCAGTTTTTCAATTCGCTCACTGCCATGGGTAATATTTTCCAGTTGCTGCTGCAAACGAAATGCAAGTTCTGGCAGGCTTTCAGGGTCAGTGTGATGTTTGCGGCTGATAGAATGGATGATGCTTAATTGGTCTTCAAGAAACTGGAATCGTCCGGAATCGAGTTCAGTTGATTCAAGATAACGGCGAAGTTGCAAAGAAGCTTCTTCAATCTGAATTTGAGCCTCGACTAGTTGCGAATTAATTTCACTAATTTCGGACGCATATTTTGAAATTTCATCGAGCTCGCTAACAGCTTGTGACAGAATTTGATTGGCAGATAAATCGTCGCCGTCATATAGCCGTTCCAGTTGCTCCTGGCCTTTATTCAGAATTTCTTCAAGATTAGCCTGAGTCGCATGTTCTTCAGATAACACAGCATAATTGTAATTTTCTAGGTCTAGTTGTTCGAGCTCCTGGATTTGAAATCGCAACAGTTCTTCACGTTCTGTCTGGTCAGCTACTGCCAGAATTAAATGATCTAATTCATTATTGGAGTGTTGCCATTGTTCGTAAATGGCATTTAGTTGCATTATGTTTTGTCGGTT
>JALXCS010000204.1 GCA_026990815.1 Methylomonas sp.
CGGTTTCGAATGGAATTCTCAATTCAAGCACGAAACCTTCGTCATTACTGGATACAATCTTCACTGACATGTCTGCACACCCTTCTCATGTTGTTTCGAGAAAGACTAACAAACTTGCTGTTTTATTGAAAGAATTATTTACATCAATTTGTAGCTATACCCGACTGCCATAACCCTGACATTTGTCATAAATCCGTTAACCAGACTGGAACTGCCGGCGCTATTCCATGGCGACATTTGTTCCAGACTATCCAGCGCAGTTCCCGGTGCCAAAGGCGTTGCGCCACCGTTGGTTAACGGATTGCCGCCAAAACTGTTTCCCTCCGGGTCATTGCCTTTAACTCTCAACCAAGCGGTATATAAAGTATCAGGGCGGGCATTTCTTATTGCAATTCGAACCCATGTCCAGGTTCCCAACTGGCAGGTGATTGATCTGGCTGTTGTCGGGCGTTGTTGCTTATAATCAGAAATGACCCCAATCAATTGGGATCATTTCTATTATTCATCCTTGGTTCCGCTCCTCGCTACTTCGTAGTAAATCTTGGTTGCTTTCTGACATAGTTGAAGATGGAAGAGTCCATATTAGAAGCAGGCGATTATCAAAAATTTAACGAATTAAAATATTCTCACCCTTACCCATTTTAGGATCAGCATCAGGCATATTCATCAACACTGTAATTGCTCCCCGCATTGCGGCTCCCATTGTGTGGTCAACAATTGCGTTGTTGGTGGGGTGGTCGGCAGGCGAAACCAAGTCGAAAGTATCAGCCGTGGCGACGGCAACATTGTAAGTCTGAATACCATGTAATGTGTTTTTTGGATTTCCATTGATGTAGACTTTATCCCAGATCCCGGCAATGGGATGAAAGGCAACGGGATGATTGATGTTGGCATTGACAAAAAATATTCGTACTCGCTCACCTGGTTTGGACTGTAAAGTCAGCGAAGCATTTTCATCGTGTACCGGATCATAATGGAATATTTTTCCGTTAATTAACGAGCCAGCCCAACCGCGATCCTCAATCATTGCTTCTTTGTCTTTCGCATTAGGGAAATATTGTGACTGAATTAATACATATTCACGGTCAGGCTTAGGATAAGCTTCGCTGTATCCTTCTTTTGGGTCAACGATAATGATGCCATACATTCCGCGTGCAATATGTTGTGCCATAGTAGCTGCGCCGCAATGATACATAAATACACCGGGGTGATTGGCAACAAAGCTAAATTTTTTGGTTTCACCTGGCTTGACTTCACTAAACTCCTTTAATACATCGACTACTGCGGCATGAAAATCCATAGAGTGACTTTCTTTATTCTCTTTGGGATTGGTTAATGTGAAATCTACCGTATCTCCTTCAGTAACACGAACTACTGGACCAGGAATTTTACCATCGTAAGTCCACGCAGGATATTTAGTCCCTTTATTGTCAATGACAACCGTTGCTTCTTTTGCAGTCATGTTGACTTTAACTGTTTTGGCGGCAATCGGCTCTGCGATAAGTAAAGCCATCATTACAAGCCCCAAAACTTCATATTTTATGGATTTTGATGTTGATTTAATATTCATGAATATCCCCTCGTTTCTATTTTTTAATTAAAAGAAAAATTAGCTAAAAACTTGATTATTACTAGCACTTACAAAGGTGGTGCAAATATTTAACCAAGTCGTTTATTTCCCCATCTGACAGAGTAGAACCCCAAGGTGGCATCAATACAGATTTTTTGATTGCCTGTCCGCCTTCCTTGATAACCTTGAAAAGTTCTTGGTCGGTACGTGCCGACATTTCCTTCGCATCCGTGTGATTTCTAGGCTGGGTAGACATATCAGGAACATTAATTCCATTGCCTTTCCCCTCTAGCCCATGACATTGCACACAATAGGTTTTATAGTTGTCTTTCGCTGTCTCGGCACTAGCATCTGCTACGGAAAAAAAGGGTAATGTGCAGTATATAAAGATGAAAATAGCATATTTCATTAAAAATTCTCCTGACTTAAAGCGCGAAGATAGTGCACTAGTTTTTGCAGATCAGTTTCCTTCAAATGTTTATTGGGCATGATGCTTTTGGGTTCCCATGCCTGAGGGTCACGCATGAAACTGATTAAATAATCTTCCTGAAGACGCTTTGCTGCAGTATAAACTTCAGGCCCTGACAGCCCGCCATATCCAGGTTCGATTTGATGGCAAGCCAAGCAGCCTTTAAATTTGTCAAACATCATTTCACCCAATGTTAATGATATTGAGCCTGGTTTATAATCACCCGTTTTCACCAGATTCTGATTTTGTTTCAGAGTCATTAACACTTTAGTAACCAATGTCGCTTGTTCTCCGGTTAGCTTGGGATGCTTAATTAAAGTTGCTGAATCAACTTCGTCCGTTTTTTTTCCTTTCTTGATATGGTTACCATAAAACATTCCGGCAGGCCTAATTCTGACTGGTTTTTGCAGCCACTGTTTGATCCATTCCTGTTTATATTTAATACCTGTCGAAGAGAGATCCGGGCCTTTTCTTTCCCATAGTTCTTTTAAGGTACTGGGTGTTTTTTTAGAAATGGTATGACAAGACAAGCATTTACTATCTAGAATATCTTTGCCTGAGTTTGCAGCAATAGCAGGAGTGTTAAAGCTAATGGCAATTATCAACACTATCCACAGACACTTGCTATAGAAATTTGCAATATGGAAAATCATATTATTCTCCTTTTCTTATACGTCGTTTGCGTTGCTTCTCTATAGGGGTCCCTTTAAAAACTTGTTGATTATGAAGTCCATGTGCTTTTTTTGTTGATTCACTAAAGAAAAAATCTGCGTCATAAACCTTGTCTTTCCAAGCATACCAATCGTCCATAGACACTGTATTATATTCAATGACTGTTATTGCCCCGCCGGGATACTTTCCGGCATTGGTGACATGTGTATCGACATGATCGTGAGCGATGAACCGTCCCGGGTTGTCCATTTTCATAATCGCATCATAACGTTCACCTGGACCAATCAGCAAAGTATCCACTTTATATGGATGCTCCAGAGCTAAACCATCCTTATGTGTGATCAGCATATCGTGACCATGTGGATGAAAGGAATGAATGCCGCCTCCAGCTCCAAAAAAACGAAAGCGTACGACATCGCCTTTTTTGACTCGTAGAGGCTGCGTTGAAGGAAACGAACGACCATTGATGGAAAAATAATCAGGAACATCGGTTGGCGTCCCACCTTGCCCAAATTTTCCCGCATTGCTTGATTCCCAGGTGCTGAACATCATAATGACATCCTTAGTTACACTTTTTTCCAATTCGGTGGGATTCTCTGGATCAATAATAACTGGTCCCCACATGCCTCGAATCCCAACGTGCTCATTTACGTTAGTATGGCAGTGATACCAAAGACTCCCTGTCTTCTCAGCTTTCCAGTGATAGGTGTAGCTATCACCAGCTTCAATTGCGTTTTGTGAGATATCAGGCACGCCGTCGTTTCGCCAATTGTTGGTTTGATAAAAACCATGCCAGTGTATGGTGTGAGGAGTTGATGTGTTATTTGTGACCAACACTTCCACATCATCACCTTCTTTTACATGAATTAGCGGACCGGGTACCTGACCGTTAAAAGCAAAAACCTTATATTCTAATTTGGGAGCAACTTTAATCGTCACCTCCTCAATAGTCATTTCAAATCTATGTTGCTTTGCTTCGACCAAAGTCAACCAAAAGTAGGCCGTGAAAATAATGACTAATTTATGTTTTATCATTGAATTATTGTTGTTTTCTGATTTTTCCATCCAATTACCCCCTAATTTTATCGCCAGTGACATGAAAGCGTGTTTGGGATTTTATGATGCACTTAACATTTAACTTTGTCAATATTTATATTGATAAAGTGTCACAACCTTATTAAAGAGTATGATTGTCTCCTGTAGCGATATCCTTAAAGATGTTATGCTGTACAGATCAAAAGATAGAGAAGTAACATTCAGTAACTTCAAATGAGTTTAAATATATTTATATTTGACAGAAGGTTGTATGGAAAAAAAAAGAGTCAGTGAAAAACAACAAAAAATACTACGCTTTTTGGTTAAGGAAAAAAAAGGAATGACTGTTGATCAGTTTTCCAAGCTTCTGGATATTTCAAGAAGCGCAATTCATCAACACATGACGGTTCTGGAAAGGGACGGCTACGTTAGGAAATCAGCCTTTATGAAAACAGGTGGGCGGCCGGGAATTACCTTTGTATTAACAGATAAAGGCAATCATCATTTCCCAAAACACTACAGTCTTATTGCCGGTATGCTGATTAACCAGATCAAACAAAAACTGGGTTCTGAGAAACTGATTGAATATCTCAAGGAATTGGGTGTTTCAATATCTGAAACAAGAAAGGATGAACTGAAAAACAAACCGATCGATGAAAAAATAAAAATAGTTGTCGACATTATGCAAGAGCTAGGTTATGAAGCTCAGATAGCTGAAGGAGGGCTAGGTCAGAATTTAATGATTGATGCATTTAATTGTGTTTTTCATGATCTAGCATTTAGCAATACAGAAGTTTGTGAAATGGATTTGTCATTACTTTCTTCCCTCCTTGATAGCAAAATTGAACACAGTTGCTGTATGGCAAAAGGGGAAAGTCGATGCAGGTTCAAAGTGATACCTTTACTACAAAAATAAAACTTAAGCCGTTATTACAATTCTGCCAATAGATTGGGGCCATTTCTGCCAGTAATGTTCAATAATCTGTGTCATTTTCATAATGATGTGGCCACACTAACCCGGACACATGAATTACAATATTCCAAAAATCAAGAATAACCAGGACACACATAATCGCGAGCTGGCTTTCGGGAAGATATTTGAAGAGGTGATGCTGAAGAAGAACAGGCGTAACGAGCTGGATCTGTATAAGTTATTATCAACCGATGCAGCGTTTAAAGCGGCTATGCAGCAAAGTCTGCGACAGTTGGTTTCTTGACCCTCCAGGAGAAAGAAAATTAAAGTGAGTTTTGAAATAGCAGTATTTTTGTCAAGAATGCTTCCAGTGATTGTTATTTAAAACTACCAATTCTAACAGGCGGCAGGGTTGGTTTTATCATTCATTCAACAACTGCTGTTGCAATAGAAATATTGATGGTTTAGTACAATGAGGTGATGTATGAGAGCCCCATTCAGGCTGGATGACCAGCCTCTGGAAAAAGCCAAAAGGAGAAAACCGACATTTATTTGCATTGGATAGCAAGGCGGCAGTTCATTGTGAACAAATCGGCAATGCCATCATAACCACCTTAAAATGATTCAAAAACCAAACTGATGTTTTTTCCTTTCTATTCTATGCATAAAAATCTAAATTTAATTAATCATTAGGTAAACCCCCGGCTATGCCGGGGAGACTCTCATAGGTTTTACCTTTACGGTAACATGTTTTACCTTTGAATTTCGACCAAGAAATTTAAAGTCCCCGATAGGGGATCCGTAAATCCCACGCCTTCAGGCGGCAGGGATAGAGTGGTAA
>JALXCS010000205.1 GCA_026990815.1 Methylomonas sp.
AAATTAGTGGGTTTGGTTTTTTTAACCTTTTTGTCATAGTTATTGTTGTTTAATCGTGCAAATTAGTCTAGAGTTTTCACATATTCATGTTTTAAGACCATTCAGACACTTGATGTCTATGCGGAAAAAAACACAATTCATGCTTTATTTTCTGGTCTTGATGAAAAAACCGGAACCCCACTGGTAAAATATCTTCATTCTCTGGATGCCGGTAAAACATGGTCAGAACCGGTAACGGTAAATAAACACATTGCACCAGTCAAACAAGCCAGACGTGGTAATGATTTTCAGATTGCTGGTTTCGGGAATAAGGTGATGGCAATTTGGAAAACCAAGGGCGGGGAGCCATGGACAGGAAAAATTGTTGCTGCCATGTCCCGGGATTTTGGTAAAACCTGGGCCAGGATTGATAGTCCTGTTAGTGAAGAATACGCCAAGGTTGATCAGGGATATATGGATGTTACTGTGGACCTTAATGGAAAATTCCATTTTGTTTGGTTGGACGATCGCGAGGAAGTGGGTAATTCGCAAGGTTTGCGTTATGCAAATTTTCTGGATAATCAGCCAAATGCGGTTTGGCAGGACCATAGAGATCTGGTGGCCAGTGTTTGTACTTGTTGCTGGAGTGAGATTGAGGCTGATAGCAAAGGCAGTATTCATGTGTTGTACCGTGAGGATAAACCGCGTGACATGAATTTGATTTCATCATTTGATGGTGGAAAATCCTGGCAAAAACCAGGTGTTGTTTGGCCGTTTGGCTGGCAATTTACTGGTTGTCCTCATCAGGGCGGCGGACTTGTTACAACTCAGGTGGAAGGGACGGTGGTTTTACATGCGGTAATCTGGAATGGAAAATCTTCAAATCGTGGGCTTTTTTACAGCCAATCGATTGGTCAGAGTAAATGGACTTCTGTTATTAGAGTGGGCAATGACTCCAGCGCTTCAGGAGATATTGCTGCCATTGGTAATGATCAGCTTGCAATTGTTTATACCGCTGGAGATTCGGAAAAAAAACAGGTTTTACTGAGAGTTTCTGGTGATGGGGGAAGAAGTTGGTCAAAAGAGTTGAGGTTAACGCAGGAGGATGTGGATGCTTCGCATCCAAAAATTGTAGGCACCTTGGATGGTTTTCGCGTCTTCTGGACAGAGTGGCTGGATAACGGCGATGCTATTAGTATGATGTCAGTTTTGTGATTTGAATGAAGTTTAAGTAATGAAAAAAGTAAAAGTTTTATTGGTTGTTTTGATCTTGGTCTGGGCTGAGGGAATATTTGCACATGCGATTCTGGTAAAATCTTCTCCGGCAAAAGAGGAATCACTGAAAACTCCGCCAACCCGTGTGGATCTGTGGTTTGATGCTCCAGTCGGGCCAAAGTATACCGCGCTTGCTGTGGTTAACAGCAAAGGGGAGCGTGTTGATAATAAAGATGGTGAGCTTGAAGCATTTGATAAGTCCCATTTGAGTGCGACATTGAAAAAATTGACGCCTGGACGTTATGGTATTCGATATCGAGTACAATCAGAGGATGGGCATATTGTGACCGGAAAATTATTTTTTGAAGTTACTGAATAAAGGAACCTTAGAAATAATCTGAGGTTCCTAAAGTTTTATTGCATTATTGATGTTTAAGCCCGGAGGGGGCGTAGTGAAAAAATCGAATTTTGTCAGGCTGATGTTTGTTTGTTTGTTATTGAATGCTGGGCTAAAAGAAGTTCTGGCTGATGCGCAGGACAAGTATGATCCCAAAAAGAATTTAACTTGTCTGATTACAACGGATTTCTATATTGTTCATTTGACGACCTATCAAGAGCCCAAAAAAGATGGTGATTCTAAACGAAATAAATTTGAACCTTATTGTCAGGAGCTTCCTGGAGATGGCCTGACATATTTGGCAATTGATTTTATTGATCGTGATTTGAGGCAAATGCCTGTTGAAATGCGGGTTGTTGAAGCTCTGCCTAATCCAGATGTTGAAGGTGAAATGAAGGATGGTGCGACTATTGCTCATGAGCCCGTTAAGCAATACAACACTGGTGTTGCACAAATTCAGGCTGATTTTCCAAAGCCAGGGCAATATACATTAATTGTTTCCGTTGGCGATGATATGTTTGCCGACAAGATCAGAATCCCATTGTGGGTGGGCGTTAGTTCACCTTTCAAATGGACCTCGTTTCTCCCTTATTTAATTGCTTTTCTGGCAGTTGTTGTAGGTTATGGTCTTTATCGTTTTTTTCTGTTTATGCATAACAGAAAGCATCCCAGAAAAGACTAGCAACAAAATATTACTATGATTATTACTATCGGGTCTGGTGTGCGCCACCAGCTGTTATGGGGCTGTGTTTTTTTTATTTCTTGTTTTGTTGTTGGTATTGCCTCTGCAGACTGGAATACCGGCGTGACTATTGAAGATGTATCAACCAGAATAGCAATTAATGTAGTTGATAATGGGGTTGAGGTTGCTATTGATTTGGCTGAAATTGCGGCTACCAAATTACAGGCAGATTCAGTTTCAAATACAAAACAGTTAATTGATGAATTTGCAAAAAATGCAATCAGGATTAAGGCTGAACGTGATTTGGTTGCTGAATTGAAGCCAGATGCAACAGGAGCTTCGCGAGTCATTTTTTTTCGTTTTTCAGCAAAACCAAGGCAACTTGATATTATTCCTGATTTTAAAGTTATTGAAAAAGCCGGGGGAAAATATCTCATAACTGTTGCTCATCAAGGTTTGCCAGTAATTGATCATGGAGTTCTAACCAGTGCAGAAAAGCTGTATCTAGACTGGCAGGATCCTTGGTATAGTCATTTTCAAAATCCTGAGCTGAAGCGGGGGCATAGCGACCCGCTAATGGCTTTTCTTTATATTGAGCCAAAACAAATCAAAAGTGAAATTGTTGTTAGGGTAAAGGAAATGGCTGGATGGATGGAGCTGGGTTTACGCGATAAAGCAATAATTTACCCTGATGAATTCCCTGAGGTTAAAGAAAAAATCAGCCAATTTTTATGGGCGAAAAATAAGCTTAGTGCTGATTCCAAAAAACTTGTTTCAGTCCTGGATAAGGCCGATTATATTCGGATGGGGGCGGCAGATATTCAGGCATATAAGCCTGAACGACCTCAGAATCAGGCCGCCACGTTGATTGGTGTGAGTATTATTTATCAAGTTAAGGAAATGCCAAAAAAAATACAATGGCAATGGCTGCTTTTTAATAACAAGATTCGGCGCGTTGCCATCAGGGCATACGATCCTGCTGGGTTGTTTGATAGCTATGTGACGCCGGAATATCCAGTTTTTGAATGGGATAATATGCTGGATGACATTAATTTTTCGGTTCTTGAAGGAAGCCCTCAGGCAATGCCGGTTCCAGTTAAAGAAGCTAGTCAGCGATTAAAATATCTGTGGAAAATTGTAACTGCCGGCTTGCTGATTCTTGCCGTGATTGGTTATCGATATTTTAACTCAAGCATGCGAAAAGTCTTGGTTTTTGTTGTTTTGTTGACGGGGGTATCGGCGGGATATATTTCGTTAAAAAATGATCGGTCGATTTTGGGTGTGCCGCTTGGGCTGGATGAGCTGCGTGCAAAAACAGTATTAAAGCAATTGTTATGGAATATCTATCAAGCTTTTGAGACTTCGAAGGAAGATGCTGCTTATGACCAGTTGGCTTATAGTGTCAGCGGTGATTTGCAGGAAACAATTTATTTGCAAAATCGTCAATCATTTCTCATTGCAGATGGCGCGTTATCGGATGTCAAAAATATCGAAATAAAAAAAATCACAGATATTTCACCAGTGTTTGGAGGTGGAAATGTTTTTGACTGTGAGTGGCTGGTTGTTGGTGAGGTTATTCATTGGGGGCATCAGCATCGACGTGAAAATATTTACCATGCCAAAATTAAACTTTCACCCATTGATGGATATTGGAAAATTTTGAAAATCGAACCAATTGGCCAGCAACGGGTTGATGATGGAGGAGCCTGAAAAAGTGGGTCGATTTTCTGCCCATAGGTACTGAAAAAAGCAATGCGGGATGGGATATGCCAGAAATCTCGCATTGCTTTTTGACATGCAGAAAGAAGGATAGGTTAAAAAATCATTGCTTCTTAATATCCAGGATGGTTAGTTTATCAGCTGTCAAATCATCAGGTGAATCGAGTAGCACATAGTTGGTTCCAACCCATCTTGTAAAAAGTTGCTGCGCTTTAATATCGCCTTCTTTTATTTCGAGCTGTGCAGTTCCATTTGCATTGATTTCCTTTATTGCAACTGTAATTGTAAATTTACGGCTAAAAAATGCTCCTCTGGGCGTGGCTTTAAATTCTATATTTAAAAGATCACCTTTTTTGAAAATTTCGCCATTAGGGGTTGTGTATTCTGGAACAGGTTGGTAAGGAACCAGAAACATGCTGTCCCATGCAAAAGGGGTGCATAAAACGGGCCTTGCATCCTTGTCAAAATTAATGACATATCTTTCTTTGTGCAGCCTTTTAATTTTCCCCTTTGAAAAAAAATTGTGGCAGTTGGCCAAAATTTCCATACCGACGGGTAAGTGTTCGGCTTGAGAGATGGTAGAAAAAAAGCAAAACAATACGATTGGCCAGGATAGGTTATGTGGTAATCTCCTCATGGGCTTCTCCTCTTTTAATTGTTGGCATTGATGCAAACCCAGGTAAAGATTGCTATTTTTTCAGGTTTTTTATTGGCGGGTTTGCAATTATTTAGTGTTTTTATCTAGTCGTTCGATATTTTCGCGCATTATACTTATAAAATCACCTGTTTTTGGCTGGTTGGCGCTGGGACTGAAAACAATACTCTTAATACCGAGCTTTTTTAACTTGGCAATTGTTTTCGGTAATGGCTCTGCTTCCCAGAGCATTAATTTTGCAGGGTGGTTTGATAAAATCGCCTGTAAATTATTCCATTGCTTTTCACTGGGAATTTCATTTGCTTCCCAGTGTACACTTTCCATATTAAGTTGGTAGCGTCTTTGTAAATATTGATATACCGGGTGTGACCCCAAAATAGGTTTTTGTTTCAAATGAGCGCCAATTTGGCTCATGTCGGCATCAAGATCGAGTAAGGCTCCCTGTAAAGTATTAAAGTTTTTATCAAACTCAGAATTCAGATTAGGTCGTTTGTTTTGTAATGCCCTATATACAGACTCTGCTTGTTTTGCGGCCTGTGAAAAGTCCAGCCAGGTAGTAAAAGCCGTCCCTGCATGGGAATGTTTTCCGCCACTGCCGTGCTGATGGGTGATTGCAGATTTGATGACGATATAGTCATTTTTGAATGATGATGAGGTGTCAACCAATTTAAAAATGGGAAGGGAAACTTTTGGCAGCCATTTGGCGTAATTTGCGCCATTTAGCAAGATCATATCGGCTTTTTGAATTTGTATAATGTCTTCCGGTTCTGGCATCCAAAACGCAGGATCAATATCACTGGGCATGGGTAGAGTAACAGAGGCATGCTGCCCGGCAATTGTTTGAGC
>JALXCS010000206.1 GCA_026990815.1 Methylomonas sp.
AAAATCGTTAAAAAATTATAATTTTTTTACCGAAACCGGCAATGACTGCCGAAAAAACCATTACATCACATACAAATCCCGTCCAGTAGAGTTAATAGACTATAATTCGCATCTTATCTTTCAAATAGTGTTTTCCCATTACATCATGCATCGAGTTCTTTATTACACGGTTTTACCGCTTTTCTGGTCAATATCTCTGTTACCTATTTCGGTTCTTTATGTTTTTTCAGATTTTTTATATTTCATCATTTTTGTAATTATTGGCTACCGGAAAAAAGTCGTACTGGAAAATCTTAGAAATGCCTTTCCTGATAAGACCGAACAGGAAATCAAACACATCATGCGCGAATATTATCATTATCTCTGCGATTTACTGGTAGAAGTTCTGAAAGGCGCAACAATGACCAAAGAAGAATATCAACAGCGATGGACTGCAGACGCCACTGAAGTAAACAAAATTCACGCCCAGAATCGCAGTGCAATTTTCATACTTGGCCATTTTGGCAACTGGGAAGCCGCGGCTCCTGTTTGTACTTTTAATTCAAACTATCATGTCAACATTATTTATAAGCCCATCGCAAATAGCTATATGGAAAAGCTGATTAACAAAATAAGGACCCGATTTGACAATAAAGTAACCCCGATGGACAAGATTTTAAGACAGATGATCAAAGATAAAAACAAGCATGATTTGATTGCTTACGCATTTGTTTCAGACCAATCCCCGTCTCCCAAAAATGCCTTCTGGATGGAGTTTTTGAATCAGCAAACAGCAGTCTTTACGGGTGTTGAAAAAATTGCCCAAAAACTTAATATTCCTGTTATTTATATTTCTGTACAACGAAAAAAACGTGGCCACTATCATATTCAGCCAACTGTACTGTTTGAAAATCCTAAAGAAACAAAAGAAGGCGAAATCATGCACTCCTTTATGAAACACCTGGAACAGGATATCATCAAAAACCCTGCTTGCTGGCTCTGGTCTCATCGAAGATGGAAGCATAAACAAACATAAAGCCGTTGGCTTCTCTGTACTCAGCTAACATCTAGAAAGCCCCAACATTTTTTTTGTTTTTTAGCAACAAAAAACCACGAAAAAACTCAGTGAAAAAAACTTTGATGCTGAGATATAGCTATCGCTAGTGGTATACTGCAATTCTTCAAAATTCGCATTATCCGTGTTCCAAAAAAGCCAATGCATCATTTGTTTGAAAGCCTTTCCCTAAATATTCTAATTCTCGATATTACCCCGCTGGAGCACAAAAACAGCTTTTATTTTGAAATCCAATACCTGAATAAACAAGCCAGCCAGTTTTTAGGATATCTGCCTGAAGAGTTACAGAATAAAGCGATTTATGAAATCACTTGCCCAGAAATCCCTGCTGACTTTTGGAATAATGCTTTCAAGCAATATCAACAAGATAAAACCAAAAACTCATTTTCCACAAAATTACTTGATAGCAATAATAATTCAATCGATTGCCTGATTTCTTTCTCAAAATTACCCACCAATAACTCCAATAATCATAAATATTGTGTTTTTCTACAAGAGAATGCCGATTTTGCCAAATGCGAGCAGAATCTGGCCATTATGCGTTTGGCCATCGAACAAAGCGTATGTGCAGTAATGATTACTGATGCCAAGGGACATATCGTCTATATCAATCCAAAATTTATTGAATTGACAGGATTTTCCGAGCAGGAATTATTAGGTTCTAACCCCCGTATATTCCAGTCTGGCTACACGTCTCCCGAGCAATATCAAGCGATGTGGGAATCATTAACCGATATAGGGCAATGGCAGGGAGAATTAAAAAACAGAAAAAAAAATAATGGAATCTACTGGGTTAAAGAGAATATCACTGCCATCAAAAATAATCGCAATGAAATTACACATTATCTTTCTATTGCCGAGGACATTACTCAGAACCGGGAGGTTAAATCTGCTCTAACAGAAAGCGAAGCACGCTTCAGTCAAATGGCCGATATGACGGGTGAATGGCTTTGGGAACAAGACCCGCATGGCTTCTATATTTATAGCAGTATTGCGGTAAAAAAAATCCTGGGCTATCTTCCAGACGAGGTACTTGGCAAACATTACAGCGAATTATTAGCACCGCAGGACAAGCAAAAACGCTCCAAGGGTTCAGCATCATTAAAGCCATTTTATTCGTTGACCAATTACTATCGGCATAAAGACGGCCACCAAGTAATTACGGAATCGACTGGACTACCAATAAAAAATCATGCAGGAAAAGTGACAAAATGGCGCGGCGTTGACCGGGATATTACTGCTCAAAAACATTTTCAGGATGCTTTGATTGAAAGCGAAAAACGTACCCGCCTGATTATTGAAAGCGCACTCAATGCTATCGTCATCATTGATTCATACTGTATTATTGATGACTGGAATCATCATGCCGAAAAAATGTTTGGCTGGCCACATCAAGAGGCAATCGGCCAGCGCGTTGATGAACTTATTATTCCAATACGATTTCGACCGTTATTTCATAAAGAAATAAGAAAATTCTTGAAAACCGGAAAATCAAAAATAATTAATAAACGCCTTGAAAGCTTTGCCATTCGCCGCGATAACAGTGAATTTCCAGTCGAATTCAGTCTTTCGCCACTAAAATTGGGAAATGCATTTATTTTTAGTGGTTTTATTCATGACATTACCGCCCGACGGAACGCAGAGCAACAGATTCGCCAGGCTCAGATCAATCTCGCCATTACTCAAAGTGAATTTAAAATTGCCCATCAAATCCAATCCACACTCTTACCTTCGGCGCCAATTAACACGTCTCAATTTGAAATCACTGGCCTGTGTCTTCCTGCTGATCAAGTTGGAGGTGATTATTTCGATTATTTTTACCGTGACGAAAAATGTCTGGATTTTGTGATTGCAGATGTTTCCGGCCACTCTATCGGGCCAGCGCTTTTTATGGTTGAAACACGCAGTGTAATCCGCGCACAACTGAATAAATCCGCGAGTCCTGCAGAAACCCTGGACATGCTTAATAGCGTATTATTTCATGACCTGGATAATGCTGATTATTTTATTACCTTGTTTTATTGTCAATATTTTCCGGATAATCAGCAACTGTTTTTTGCAAATGCCGGACATCCACCACCATTAATTTTTCGCCACAAAAAAAATTTTTGCACTCTACTTGATGCAGAAGGGTTGGTACTGGGCGTGCGCAAACGGGTTATTTTTGAAGAAAAAAAGCTGTCCCTTGAAAGCGGTGACTTTATCCTGTTCTATACCGACGGCCTTACCGAAACAGAAAACCAGGATGGTGATTTTTTTGGTATTAAAAGGGTTTGTCATATTATTTCCAGTCATGCGGGAAATGCGCCAAAAACAATTATAGATACCCTGCTTTATGAACTTAAAAAATTCAAAGGCAATGAAGTATTTATTGACGATATCACACTGATGATTTTGAAGATTGTCTAGATCATGGCTGATCAGTCCCCAGATCCATTTAATAGTAACGATCATCGACTCACCGACCTGTTCAGGATATTGGAAATCACCCGAAATCTTGCGATTAATAGCGATTTACAGTCGCTATTGAAACAAATTGAGAATGCTGTTACTGAAATTTTTCAATGTGAACGCGCAACCGTATTTGTTCACGATAAAAAAACCAATGAGTTGTTCAGCTTTGTCAATCAAAGACAGGAATGTGTACGAATAGCTGCTACTCAGGGAATTGCAGGCTTTTGCTTCCAAAATGGAACAGTTTGCACGGTTGAAGATGCTTACAATGACACAAGATTCAACAAAATTATTGATCAAAAAACCGGTTTTCGTACTTCTAATATTCTTGCATGTCCCTTGTATGGGGTTCAGCAACATTGTTTAGGCGTTCTGGAGGTTATCAATAAAGCATCAGGTACTTTTGATCAATGGGATAGAATCTTAATCAAAACATTCGCTGCACAATGCGGGATGGCGATTCACCGGCAGTTTCTTACTGAACAAACCATTGAAAAACAACGTATTAAAAGAGACCTTGATCTTGCCAGAAAAATTCAGATCGGTTTGTTGCCAAAATCCCCCCCCGAAGCTCCGGGATTTGATATTTTTGGCTGGAGTCAGGCGGCTGAAGAAACCGGAGGAGATTTCTTTGACTTCCTGAATTTAAAAAATGGCCAATTTTTAGCTTGCATTGCCGATGTCGCTGGCCATGGTATCGGATCTGCAATAATTGCTGCTGAATGTAGTGCTTTACTAAGATCGGCGTTTACGCTTGCTCCTGAAATACCCGATTCGCTGAAACATATTAACAAATTGTTATGTGAAAATATTCCCGAGAATTATTTTATTACCGCTTTTGTTTGCTCGTTAAATGCTAACACATCAACTCTGTATTTTATTTCTGCCGGTCATGGACCGGTCCTTTTGTTCCGGTCTCAAAAAAATCAGGTCGAACATCTTCCTATCCATGAACTGCCCTTAGGTATATTTACTGATACTTCTTATAGAAGGCAGGAATCCATCCATTTGGATTCAGGCGATATCCTGGCCGCTTTCACCGATGGATTTTATGAATGGGAAAACCCTCGAAATTTAAGTTTTGGCATCGAAAATATCGCCAAAACCATCATAGAAAATAAAAACCTGGCAGCTAAAGAAATAATTGCGGCAGTCTATCAGGCATTATTAAATCATTGTCAACATACTGTACAAACAGATGATATAACAGCAGTCGTTATCAAAAAAATAAAATAATTTTTTTACACCTTATTAATTTTGTTCAGCTAGTCGAGATTTTCTTTTCAAAACAACCCATAAAATAGATAAATTTATAACCACCTGAATGGTACTAGAAATCGCTACAAATATTGCCTTCATTGTTCTCACCTCGAAAAAGTAATGCTTTCAAATTTAGTATCGCCTCAAAATCAATAAGTTTCCGTGATCTAATCACCAATTTTTTATGAATTATTACCGTCTAGATTGAAAAAAAAATATCCAAAAAATTTGGCAAAAATCAATGATCTTCTACACTGTATTTTAATAACAACTTCTTTTTTATAGCTTCAAACCAGGCTTTTACTTTATGACAAACAAAATTGACGTTCTCGCAATTGACGATGATAAGTTTGTCCAAAAAATGATAACGAGGGCACTCAGTTCAGATGATCTTGTTGTGCGAACAGCCAACGATGGTGAATCTGGCATCAAAGAAGCGACTCAAAATCCCCCTGATATTATACTTCTCGATGTCGAAATGCCCGGCATGAATGGTTATGAGGTCTGTGACTATTTTCGAAATAACGAACAAACCAGACAAGTTCCAATTGTCTTTTTATCCTCACACAGCTCACTACGGGAGCGATTACAAGGCTATGAAGTTGGTGCAGACGATTACCTGATCAAACCTTTTGAAGCAGAACATTTACTGGCACGAATTAATGTTCTGATTAAACTGTACCAAGAACGCAAGGAACTAAAACAGAAATTTGAATTAGCCCAAAAAACTGCCATTATGGCCATGACTGGCTCAGGTGAGCTTGGCAGGGCTATGCAATATCTTGAACAAAGTTTGAGTTATCAAAATGTAGATGATTTAATCAACGGTTTATTTGAAACCACCAATCAATTTTCATTAAATTGCTGCATTATGATCGTTGATGATGGACAATATTTGTGGTACTCCTCAGAAGGCATCATTAGCCCGCTGGAAAAAGAGCTATTGGAAATGTGCGACAGGTCGGTTCGATTTCTGGATTTTGGCGCTCGTACCATAATCAATTATCCTCTAGCCAGCCTGTTGATAAAAAACATGCCACTGGATGATATGGAACGATATGGCAGAATGAAAGATCTTTTGCCCATTCTGATCTCTGCAATTAACACCAAAATCAACACCTTAAAAACCCAAGAATCCTTGACCGAACAAAGCGTTAATCTACTGGAATCATTCAAAATGATTAAACGCAACCTTTATCATCTAGGCACAACCATCGTTAAAAACCGCAAAGATAGCCGAACCATCATGAGCAGCCTGGTGGAAGATCTGAATTATGACTTACTACGGATGGGACTGGAAGAAGATCAGGAAGAATTTTTACTTAACCGTATTGATTCGGCCATTGAAGAAGCAATGATCCAAATTGATGCCGGTAAGGAAATTCGCGATGTACTAACATTTATCCTGAACAATCTTCGTAATGTCATGGACAAACAGGAAACGCTGTTTAATGCTTTTATTGCAAGCCTGGCTACCGAATCTTCAGATCACGATGATGCCCTGGACGATGGGGTTGAATTATTTTAATCGTTGTAATACCTTGTTTAAGGCAATAAATGGCAACAGATTTGTTGGTTCATTATCGTTAATTTGTTGCAAAATATCCTGAAACTCTTCAAATCTTGATTTTCTATCAGGGTGCATAAAATAATCCAGACACCCCCTCCCCTCTACCATGATTTTTTTAACCAAGTCAGCTAAAGCTTGTTTGATATCCACACGTAACTCAAAGGTAATTTTTTTCTCCCAAAAATCATGCTGCGGCAGCGTTAGCAGTTTCTGCCCCAACTCGTTCAAACCTAAAAAAACCTTTGTAGCTTCAAAAAGTTCCAAAATTTCTGCCATATCTTGTTCAGTTTCCATTGCGACTGAAACAAGAACCGGAAAATCATCCAGTTTTGAAATAATAATAATTCGCCGTGCCAACTCGTTAGGTACGCCTTTATATTGATAATCAGCTAGCTGTTTGCTTAATTTTGGTGTTTGCTCAATATACTGGGTATAGTATTGTTCATAGCCTCCATAAGATTCTTCTAAGCTTTCAAGGGTTTGCTGATCCGGACAAATTTTCTGCTGATGAATTTTTTGCCATTGACATAATTCCAGCAAACTGTCTTCCAGAATCATTAATAATGCATATTGTTCATCGGTGGCGATCTGATTATCCAGAGAAAAAACTGCCTGCCGCACTGCATCGCCTTTTAGCATTTGATCAAAAGTCAAATAACAACTGACTGCATCAATCATCACCGAGTTTTCATCATCAACCCCAAAATGCAAAAAACCACAACCGGTATGATTAATAATCTGACTGCTGATAACGGTGGCTTTTATTTCTTTGGCCAAAGGATGTTGAAGCACCTGTTTTTGAAACCGGGAAACTACCAGCTGAGGAAAATAACCCAACAAATAATCATCATAGCAATCGGACTGAATGAAAGATTGCTGCTCCAATAGTTGTTGCTTTAAACGAATTTTACTGCTGGCCATTAATACCGCTAATTCCGGTCGGGTTAAACCAGCTTTTTGGCGCTCCTTTAGTTCTTTGGAATGGGGAAACGCTTCTATTTGACGATCCAACAAGCCCAGATTTTCTAAATAATCTGCAACTTGTAAAAAAGTATCTGGGTTTTTCTCAGACCTGAACCTATCCAGGGACAAACATAAACTCTGAGCATAATTATTAGCCAACACCGCACCACAGACATCAGGACAGATTTCCATAAATAAGGGTTGATAATCATCAATGCTCTGCTGCTTTTTCAAACCAGACAAGAAGATTTTCAAATTTACCTCATGATCAGAAATATCTACACCCGCTGAATTGTCAATTGCATCGGTATTAATCCGTCCTCCAGATAAAGCGTATTCAATTCTGCCCTTTTGGGTAAATCCCAAGTTAGCCCCTTCCCCTACAACTCTAGCCTGGATATTAAAAGCGTCAACACGAACATTATTATTGGCCCGATCCCCTGCATCGCCGTGCGATTCGTTACCGCTTTTAACATAGGTTCCTATACCTCCAAACCACAGCAAGTCAACTTCTGCACACAGTAAGAAACGAATAAGTGATTCAGCATCCAACGAGCGATAACGAATTTTCAGCCATTTTTTGACTTCACCTGAAATGGCAATACTTTTGGCATCACGTCGAAAAACACCTCCCCCTTGTGAAATCAGTTCTCGATCATAATCTGCCCAGCTGGAACCAGGCAATTCAAACAAACGTTTTCGCTCATTAAAGGCTGCTTCCATATCAACTGGATTTGGGTCAATAAAAATATGCCTCCCACTGACCGCTGCTTTTAATTGAATATAAGGTGACAACAACATGCCGTTGCCAAAAACATCACCATCCATACTACCGATTCCAACAACGGTAAAAGCTTCAGCCTGTATATTTTTTCCTAATTCTCGAAAATGTCGCTTCACACACTCCCAGGCGCCTCTCGCAGTAATCCCTAATTGCTTATGGTTGTACCCATTTGAACCGCCACTGGCAAAAGCATCTGCAAGCCAAAAATGGTACTTGGCCGCTATAGCATTGGCAATATCAGGAAATTGTGCTGTGCCTTTATCTGCAGCCACCACTAAATAAGGATCAGGATCATCATAACTGACAATACCGGGTAATTGTATGACCAAGTCGTCAACATAATTATCCGTTAAATCTAGAAGCCCCTGAATCAATGTCATATAGGCCTGCTTTCCAGCTTCTCGAAAATCCAGTTCAAGATTTTGTGGCTTAACTACAAAGCCGCCCTTCGCGCCCGTTGGTACAATCAAGGCATTTTTACTCATCTGGGTTTGCATTAGTCCCAAAATTTCAGTTCTGAAGTCATCAGGACGGTCAGACCAGCGTATTCCTCCTCTGGATATCTTGCCTCCCCTTAAATGTAAACCTTCCATGTGCACCGCATGAACATAAATTTCATGTTGAGGCCGTGGTGTGGGCATGTCGATAATACCGAGACTGTTAATTTTGATACTGACAAAAAAATCATCCAATTCACGACGTACATAATAATTTGTCCGGACCGTTGCATCGATCAAATTAAACAACGTCCGTAAAATTCTATCGTCATTAATATCGGTAATGACTTCCATAGCCTGTGATAACTTCAATCGCCTTGGAGACAATGCCTGTTCTTCTCTGTCAAGCGGGTCATGCCAGTCTGATGAAGGTATAAACCGAGCTTCAAAATAATCAAATAAACATTTGGCAACTTCTGTATTTTGCTTCAAGGCGCGATCGAAACTGGAAATTTTGGTTTGATATCCCAGTTGCATGTAATAGTTTCGATAACCTCTAAGGACCTCAATTTCATGCCAAGCCAACCCTGTTAAAATGAGCAAACTATTTAATGAGTCATTTTCTGTTTTTTTCGCAAATATTCTTCTGATAAGATCCAATAGACGAGCTTTTAATACACTGAAAGAACCACATTGGGATTGAGAAGCCTGAATAGTAAAGCTTTTAATGAATACCTTCTCGCCATCAACAAAAACAGTAAACTGGACTTGATCCAATATTCTCAAACCCAGGTTCTCAAGTACCTGTATGTATTCATCAAGATACCGCTGCTGCAAACTGTAAAAATGCAAGCGATAGTTTTTGATGTGTTGACAGGGATTAAGCAAATTAATGGTTTCTTTTTTAGCTTGCAATAGTTGCTCTATCTGCAATAAATCCCTAATCGCATAACGTGGAGGCATCAAGGCCTGGTAATCGACAGGAAAAACAGAATTATATTTCCGCCAAAGTTCATGACTTTGCGCCTTGCCCATTGACCTCTGGAGAATCTGTCTAAATGTAACCCGCCAGGGCCGCGCCAACTTGTTGAGTTTTTTATCCAAATAATTAACATCAATTTGATATTGAGACTTCCTGGTTTTTAATGTCAATTGCAACCCAATAAAACTGCCACCTAAATCAATTTTTCTAGAAAAATCTTTGCGACAATCCAATTCAGAACGAACAAATTCGACCAAGATTTTTTCTATCCCGGCTTTATAAAGAATTGTTGGAATAATGATAATGGTAGATAACCTTGATGGTGCTGTGCTCGCCAAAATCAGTAGCTTTACTTTCTCCCGGAAATAACTAAACCGTTGTAGTGAGCGGGTAATTAAGTGTAATTGGGTTTTCTCCATCAAAAATAATTCAACCTTTGGTAATACATTAAACATCTCCCGAAGCAAGGATCTTTCATGTGTATCCTGGCTGATGTTCAATTCATTTAGGTTTGCTGTAATTTTCTGACAAAGAGCAACCACTTTACAGGCCGCGCCATTCAACTCAATATTATTGAACAGCCCCAAAAAAGCATGTTCAACCCAGGAGCCATCTTTTTTTACCTCTTTGAAACCGATGTAAACCAAGTGCTCACAACGAAGCACGTAACTTTCAACTGCAATCGTTCGTACCACGATGTTAGATGAACGACCTAGTATTTCCGGCAATTCTTGTTTAAAAAAATGATTGCCCTTATCGACCGGCATACCGGTTTTGCTTAAAGGAGTTAAATTATCCGGCCCGTACTTTTGATAAGCAAATATAATGAAAGCATCTTTGTGCAACCAATCAATAAAAGCTTCATATTTCACCAAATCAGTGATTTTCTTTAGCGAAAATAGCTGACCCATCATCTGCAAATGACTGTTTTTAATCATTTGCGAGGTATTAATTATTTGTCTCAACTTCTGTTGCAGTTTTTTATGATCATCACCATCCGCTGTTTTAGTTTCCAACCTGATGACCAAAAGCAACTCTCTATCATTTTCAGCATTTGCCGACTTGAGTGAAATAATTTTTTGCTGTTGACGTTTTATCGTTAAATCCGGGTACGCCAGTAATTGAAATACATATTGATGACTATGCTGCAAGGCAAAAATTGATTCAACCAGGTATGGGTTACTTTGACAATTTACCAGCAATAACGAATCACCATTACTATTTAGTGAAATTATCTTAAATTTAGGTTGTCGTTGGTTTTGTTCCAGAAAATTGAAAATACAAATCAATAAAGTTGCCGCTAATTCTGATGGCAGGCTAATCGGGAAACCATCAGGATTTAACAATAAAGCACTCAAATTTTTTAACAATTTGCGCTTAATGGTATTTTCCTGTTTATCCAAGATAGCTTCAATAACTTTAAGCTTTTGTTCTTGTTGAACAACCTTGGCGTCCAGGCTTTTTGAAGTTAATAATATTTTCAAAGTAAATATCCTAACTGAATTGATTTGACCATGAGGATCGGAACTGATTTTACTATTTCAAAGACTTTCTGATTTCCAATACATTCCAGTCCTGTTCTTGCCTGTATTCCACTGAATCCATCAATTCACGAATAAAAAAAAGTCCCCTTCCCGATTCCTGAAGATCATCAGGTAATGGCACAGAATCCAGGTCAAAACCTTGCCCGTGATCGTAAACCTTGATAACCAGTTCGTCATCATAAATATGAATAGTAATTCTAACGGTATCCTTGGGATTGTCAGAATTTGAATGTTTGATGGCATTGGTGGTTGCTTCCGTTAACACCAGATTTAATTGATAAGCCAAGGCATTTTTATCGCCACTATAATTTTCAAGTCCTTTGGCAATGTGTTCGCCGATACTTCCAATTAAACTCAGATATTTGGTTTGAGTTGGTATCACCAGGTCAACCTGGAATTCTGCAGCAGTCATTGATTTTCTCTATGGTTCACTTTCGAAAATCTCATCCAGGTCAGCATAAATCTCAAATACCCGATTCAAACGGGTTAATTCAAACATCGACAATACTTGAGGTTGAATATTGACTAGCAATAATTTGCCTGCTTTTCGTTGAGCATTTTTAAAACCGGCCAATAAAGCACCCAGCCCGGAACTGTCGATAAATCGAACTTGATCCAGCTGTATAATAAGATTTATTTCACTTTTTTTTATCAAATCGAGAATATATTCTTTAAATTCAGTTGAATTATGGGCATCAATGCGTTCTTCTTCCGGAGTTAACAGAATAAAATCTTTGATTTTTTCCTTTTTAATTTTCATCTTGTTTCAATTGTTCTTGTGATTTTTGCTTTTAATCGTTATAACTTTAATTACATCTTTCCCCATGCTTAGTCAACCGGTTTCTATGACGTGCCTTTGCAAACCATGATAATCAAACAAAAATTATGAAAATAATAGTGACAGGCATCATCATTCTAACGACGACCATGGTAAGTATATTAATTATGAAAGCACGGGCAAAAGAAGACTTTCAAGCAAAAATTTACCATTCTCCTCAAGGTAATACGATTCCTTATCAGATATACATTTCTGATGATCTAGAAGGCAGGAAACTCTATCCGTTAGTCATTTTCATGCATGGATCAAGTCAAAGAGGTGACAATAATATTAATCAATTAATTCTTGGGGTAAGGAAAATTCGTTCATTTTCGATTCAAAATAATGAGCCTGTCATTATCATTGCGCCGCAAGTTCCATATCATGATCAATGGGTAAATATTCCTACCGATTCAAATCCCTCTGATAATACTGCCCAAGCAACTACTTCTATGCAAGTTACTATTCATTTAATGAACCATATCATCCAATCGTTTCCGGTTGATAAAAACAGAATCTATGTAACCGGGTTATCCATGGGAGGATTTGGCACCTGGGATTTAATTCAAAGGTTTCCGGATATTTTTGCAGCTGCAATTCCAGTATGTGGCGGCGGCGACAAAAACAAGGCAGAACAAATCATGCATATCCCGATCTGGGCCTTTCATGGAGAAAAAGATACGATAGTCGATCCAAACCGATCTCGGGAAATGATAGCCGCTTTAAAAAATGCAGGGGGTAATCCAAAATATACCGAATACAAAAATGTCTCTCACGATGCTTGGACACCAACTTATTCTGACAAAAATGTATTAAAGTGGCTTTTCTCACAAAAAAAACCGTGAAGAAAGTTTTTGCAATATTTTTTGCTACTTTTTGCCTATTTATAATTAGGTCCTTGAAAACTTGGGGCAAGCCATGAATATCTTGATTACTGGTGGAACGGGATTTATTGGCAGAAAACTATGTCGGTCATTGATCAACAAAGGGCATGATTTAACCGTTTTGAGCAGAAAACCTGAAACAGTGCCTCTACTTTGTGGCAAACAAGTTCAATCGATTGACAATTTAGATAAACTAAAAGAAACGGAGAACTTTAAAGCCATTATTAATCTTGCAGGTGAAGGAATTGCAGATACACGATGGAGTAAAAATAGAAAAAAAATCCTGGTTAACAGTAGAATTAACATAACTGAACAATTAATTGCCTTCATCAACAGAGTTCAAAAAAAACCTTCCGTTTTAATCAGTGGTTCTGCTGTGGGTTATTATGGCAACCAGGGCGCAACAATCCTGACAGAAAAATCAAAAGCCTTTAATGATGGCTTTGCCCATCAACTTTGCTCCAGCTGGGAAACAAGTGCTCAAAAAGCAGAAAATCTTGGCGTTAGGGTTTGCATTTTAAGAACAGGATTGGTCATCGGTAATGACGGCGGATTTTTAGCAAAAATGCAACCGGCATTCAAACTAGGTCTCGGAGGTAAAGTAGGGAATGGTCAACAATGGATGTCATGGATACATCGTTCAGATTTAATCCGAATTATCGAACAGATGCTAAATTCGATAGAAATGAAAGGCGTCTATAATGGTACATCACCCAATCCTGTTACAAATCTAATGCTGACCAAATGCCTGGCAAAAAAAATACATCGCCCTGCCATCTTGCCTGTCCCGGCAATTGTATTGAAGCTCATGTTAGGTGAAATGGCCGATTTGTTGCTTGGAGGTCAACGCGTTATTCCTGCACGTCTTCAGGAAATTAATTTTCAATTTCAATTTAACACATTAGATGAGGCGCTTGATGATGTCTTATAAAATACCCATAAAAGGCGGATGTTTATGTAGCCAGGTCCGCTACCGGATTAAAGCTAAACCAATTGGCTCTGGCAATTGCCATTGTAGAACCTGTCAAAAATCATCTGGCTCTGCTTATCTACCAGTATTATTTGTGCTTTCAGATACTCTGGAAATTGAAGGCGTATACAAAGAGTTCCCATCGCTTGCTGCAAGTGGCAACACTGTTTATCGGGGCTTTTGCCCAAACTGTGGCGCCGCTTTATTTGGTAGGAATACCGGTCATCCTGAGATCCGTCCGGTTACCGCCGCCTCTCTTGATGATCCTTCTGTCTACGAACCTCATGTAGATTTTTGGGTCTGCGCTGCCCAACCCTGGGACTATATGAATCCTGATCTGGAAAAATTCGAACAGAATGCCGGACACTTTTAAGAAATCGCTGTACAATTCGTCCTTGAATTCTCAGAGCATGAAAAGTGAAAAATACGATTTTTACCTTCCTCTCAAAATCAATGACTAAATCAAAGATTCCTTAACTAAAATCTGAATCCGTGATTTCAATGCGAATTCAGGTAAAAATTACCGCAAAGCTGATCATCGCTGCACTGGCAATAATAGCCAAAATTGTATTTTTGTGATTCTGCCGCATTTGTTCCCGCATCAATTGCAAATTCTGATTATGAATTTGTATTTGCTCTTTAGCTTGAGCAGCATCGTTTAATATCCGAAAAACCAATGCTGGAGTTTCCGGTATTTGCTCGACCAGTTCAGGAAATTGTTTGATGAATTTTTCAAATTTCGCCTTAGGTCCAACTCGTTCTTTAAACCAGTTCTCCAGAAAAGGTTTGGCAGTTTGCCATAAATCCAAGTCCGGATAAAGCTGGCGCCCTAAGCCCTCAATATTCAACAAGGTCTTTTGCAGCAAAACCAGTTGTGGTTGAACGGTCATATCAAAACGCCGCGCAGTCTGGAACAAGCGTAATAACAAATGCCCAAAGGAAATTTCCTTCAATGGCTTTTCAAAAATTGGTTCACAAACGCTACGAATGGCGGATTCAAATTCTTCAACTCTCGTAGAACTTGGAACCCAACCTGATTCCACATGCATTTCTGCTACCCGGCGATAATCACGATTGAAAAAAGCCATGAAGTTTTCCGCCAGATAATGTTGGTCCGAAGGCGACAAAGTACCGACGATCCCAAAATCTACTGCCAGATATTTTGCCGGCAGTTCGACAAAAATATTACCTGGGTGCATGTCGGCATGGAAAAAATTATCTCTGAAAACCTGGGTAAAGAAAATTTCCACCCCACGCTCTGCCAACAGTTTAAAATCGGCATTTCCTTCCCGAAGCTGATCAATCTCACCTATCGGAATACCATAAATTCTTTCCATGACCATGACCTTTTTTCGTGTCAAAGGCCAATGGATTTCGGGAATATAAATTGACTCTGAATCCTCGAAATTACGTCGTAATTTATTGGCGTTGGCCGCCTCACGAACCAGATCAAGTTCATCAATCAGGGTTTTTTCAAATTCGGCGACTACTTCAATTGCGCGCAGCCTTTTGGCATCATCCCAGAATCGTTCTGCCAATCTGGCCAATTCATATAGCAAGCCGACATCAGACAAAATACTCTTTTCAACATCAGGCCGCAAAACCTTGACAATAACCTGTTCACCATTATGTAATACAGCAGAATGAACCTGTGCTATCGAGGCTGAAGCTAAAGGATCACTATCAAATTGAGCGAAAGCTTCAGACAATGGTTGGCCAAGTTCAGATTCAATAATTGCTTTGGCTTCTGCGTTCGGGAATGGTGGAACCTTATCCTGAAGTTTAACCAACTCATCGGCTATATCCTCAGGCAATAAATCTTTCCGGGTTGATAGAGCCTGACCAAACTTGACAAAAATGGGTCCAAGATCTTCCAATGCCTTGCGAATTCTAACCGCTCTGGATTCAGGCTGTTTTTTGGCCCAATAATAAGGTGAAAAAACCACGAGAAAACGAATAGGACGAAACAGATGCGTTTTTAGAACAATTTCATCTAGTCCATGAAACATCAAAATCCAGTTGATTCTGATTAAACGCAATAATAGCTTCGGGTGCATTAATTCTTACCTGAAAAAGGGTTGAGCGACAAATACAATTAAGCCGCGTATTGATTATTATTTCTGAACGTCAAGGGGTTCAACAGTTTCTGCAAATGTCGCTTTTAATCTTTCTATTCTTTGAACCAACCGGTCAAAGTCGGATCTGAGTTCATCAACCTGACGATAAAAAATTTCCAGCTCCGGGCCAACCGGGGAATCTTTGGCTTCGTCCTGTATAAACTCAGTGATATTCAGCCTTAAAGTTTCAAAAGCATCGTCAGTCCAGCGTTTTCCCCCGCGAAAAAACTGCCCTATTTTATGAGCCACAATATCGCCAGTAAAGTGAGAAAGTTTCTCTTCCAGGTCAACATCCAGTTGCTCAAATAATGCCTGGAATTTCCTGCCAGTTCTTGTATCGCCTTCAATTCTGACCTCTCCGGAAAAAACAGAACGCATCGGCCTTGAACTAACCCCCATCAGTCCAAGAGCAAACAAAGAGCCTGTTATTCTGGTATCTGGCTCACTAAAATGCTGCTCCAGAACCTGAATGCGGGTTTCGGTTGGACAAAGAAATAATGTGACATCAAAAGGCTCGATAGCAATAGCAATAACCTTCCCCGCCAAAGGAGCCAAAAAAAGTTCGACATCCTCATCCAGTGACAAATATTGATTCAATGCAGTTTCCAAAGCACTGGTAAAAACAGCTTTAATTAACATCGGTTAAAATTTATATCCCCGGTGTACTGCAACAATTCCATTGCTCATATTAAAATATTCACAACGTTCGAGACCTGCATTTTCCATCATTGCCTTTAATTCGTCCTGTTTGGGATGCATACGAATTGATTCAGCTAAATAGCGATAGCTGTTCGCATCTTTAGCAACAAATTCGCCCACTTTGGGAAGAACATTAAAGGAATAAAAATCATAAACCTTTTCGGTAATTTTATCTGTTGGATGGGAAAATTCCAGTACTATCACTCGGCCACCAGGTTTTAATACCCGAGTCATAGAACGTAAAGCAGCATCTTTATCGGTTACATTTCTCAAACCAAAAGCGATACAGACACAATCAAAACTGTTATCTTCAAATGGCAAACACTCAGCATTAACCTGAGCATAACTGACATTGCCAAGCAGTCCTCTATCAATTAACCGATCACGCCCTGCTGTTAACATTGATGCATTAATATCCGCCAAGACAATACGCCCTGTTTTACCTGTCCGTTTAGAAAACAAGGTTGTTAAATCACCTGTACCTCCAGCCAAATCCAACACAGCATTACCTTCTCTAACATTACTTAGCTGCACTGCAATCCGTTTCCAGATTCGATGAATGCCAAGTGACATTAAATCGTTCATCAAAACATCGCGAACATTCTTATCCTTTTGTTCTTTTGGAACTTCTTTAAACCCAAAATGGGTTGTATTTTTATTTTCTGTCATTATGTTCGAATAGCTAATTGTTTGTCGTTGTTTTGCGTCGATGACCAGCTTGTTGCAGACGTTCTAAATAGTCAGCCCATAAAGGCCGAAATTCTTTCCCTAGCATGTATAACAAGTCCCAGGTATAAATTCCAGTTTCATGACCATCACTGAATTTGGGAACAATACCATAATTCCCGACTGGTTTGACGGTTTCGATCAATACATTTTCCTTGTCCACTTGCAATACTTCCTGGCCTGGTGCATGCCCTAAAGCTTCGGCTGATGGCGTGAAAACCCGCAAATATTCGTAAGGGAGTTGAAAAACCGAACCATCATCAAAGCTGATTTCCACTGCATACTGGTTAAAATACGGATCCTGTCCCTTGGGGAAAATCAGGCCGAGCGTATCTGTGGAGGGCGGATTGCCCCATTCTTCTTCCAGGACTTTACGGGCATCTTTTGCGTCGAGAAAATAGTAATTCTCCCCGACATCAAGCGTGACACCAACAGATGCAATGGGCACTTTCCCGGTTTGCGGGTGCACGGTCTTCATGAACTCTGCCGCTTTTTTCCTGTACTCGGCCAGAGCTTTCTTCTGCTCGGGTGTAAGCTCCTTCTGCGCCTGATCTGTGTTTTGATCCGTAGCGGGTGTTTCCTGCGCCCAGGCTGTATACGC
>JALXCS010000207.1 GCA_026990815.1 Methylomonas sp.
GGCTATAACATCATGGGAATAGCGGCTTCCTGAAACTAATTCCTATCAACATAAAAAGGGGGTTTAACTGCCCCTTTTTTTATTGCGTCAAATTTAGAAAAATTTACTCTTTTTCTCTTTTAACAATATCCGCATTTTCTTCCAGCGCTTTAATCACTGTGGCATAATCAAGCCGGCCATAAGCTGTTGCCAGATTCTTTTTAATCAAATTACGTTGCTTCTTATCTTCAGGGCTTGGTTTTCCTTCAATAACGGCTAATAAACTCACGACGGCAATACCTCCATTAGGTAGATCAACCATTCCGACACTTGGTTTATCCGCAAATTGAGGTTTTGCTAGTTTATAGGCAGCCTGCTTAATCAAAACAGGAACCTCAGCATTTTTTCTGCTCAATTCCGGATATTTTTTGACTTCCAGACCATATTCCCCAGCAATTTTTTCTAAAGATTCTCCTGCAATCAAACGCTGTTTAATGATTTTAGCTGTCGCCAATGCCTGCTGTTTAGCCTTGTCTGCCAACAATGCTTGTTCTACATCAACACGAACTTCCTGCAAAGAGCGCACTGATGCAGGTTTATGATCAACGACTCTTAAAACGACAATCCTTTCTGAACCTAATTCAATGGGTTCACTATTGTTACCTTTAAGCACTTCCTCTGAAAATGCAGCGTTACGAATGGCTTCTTCTGCAGCTATTCCAGTTCCATTATTACGGGTAAACATCGTGGTTTTTTTAGGTTCTATACCGATGGCTTCTGATGCCGCCTCCAAGCTATCCGGGTTTTCATAACTGACTTCAGTTAAGGTTTCGGATAATTCATAAAAAATACTTTCTGCCTGGGCTCTTTTATAAGCTTTGGCAACATCATTATTAACTTCTTCAAATGGTTTGGTTATTCCTGGCTTTAATTCTGTCACCTTGATTAAATGATAACCAAATGCCGATTTGACTGGCTCCGAAATCTCGCCTTCTTTCAGTTTAGTTGCCGCCTCCTCAAATGCGGGCTCCATCGCTCCTACATTGAAAAGCCCCAAGTCTCCGCCTTTGTCTACGGTGAGTGTATCATCAGAAACTTCCTTGGCAACAACAGAAAAGTCTTCAGCTTGTAATCGTTGCTTGATTTCTTTTGCTTTTTTCAAAGCATCTTCTTCATTGTCATGTTTTTTGAAAGAAACCAAAATATGGCTTATTTTGCGTCGTTCTTTAGTTGAATAAAGCTCTTTTTGCTCTTCATAAAAAGCCTTTAATTGATCATCTGTTGCTTCAATATCTTTTGCTAAATCATCAAGTGATAAATCAATATATTCAATAGAAACCTGCTCCTCGGTTTTATATTTATCCTGGTTTTCCTGATAGTAATTGTTAATTTCTTCTTTAGTAGGTTTTTCTGTGACAGGTTTTAGATTCACTTGTACAAACTGAACATTTCGAAGCTGGTTTTGCAGCGCATAATATTTATCAACATCATAATCTGTTGCAAACCCACTATCCATGATTCCCTTTTGAAACTGCTCCATCATGATTGCAGTCCGGATTTTTTGTATAAATTGTTCAGAAATCAGATTTTGAGAAGCTAAAAACGTTTTATATTGTTCCTTTGAAAACTTTCCATCCACCTGAAAAAAAGGCAAATTCTGAATATAGGAACGAACTGTTTTATCAGTTACCGAAAATCCTTTTTCCTGTACATATTGCAAAAGAACTTCGTCACCAATCAATTTCTTTACTGCTTGCTCCTTAATAATTTCTTCAGGAATACCTCTGCCAGCCAGTTGCTGACTATATTGCTGGTAAGCACGATTAACATCACGCTGAAAAAAATCCTTATCGCCAACAGATACCACAGGTGTTTCTTTTCCTACATCCAGATAATTCTGAATTCCCCATAATGCAAATGGCACTGTAATCGCGATAAGGATGAGCCAGGCAAAAACGCCCTGTGCTTTTTCTCTAATTTTTGTCAGCATAAATTCTTTCCTTCACAACACATTTCAAGCTAATTCAAAAACAATTTCTTCGGCATTTTGTTTGCAAACATCTGATTAATCCCTCTATTACCGAAAATGTATATGCATATCATAACGCAAAAAAAAACCCGAACCAAAAGGCTCGGGGTTTTCATGATTGGCGGAGCGGACGGGACTCGAACCCGCGACCCCCGGCGTGACAGGCCGGTATTCTAACCAACTGAACTACCGCTCCATAATCTGTGGTGGGTGCTGAGGGGATCGAACCCCCGACCCTCGCCTTGTAAGGGCGATGCTCTCCCAGCTGAGCTAAGCACCCGACTAAAGATTTACTAGTTTACCGCATCTTTTAAAGATTTGCCAGCTTTAAATGAAGGAATAGTTGCCGCTTTAATTGTTATTTCGGCGCCAGTCTGTGGATTACGACCTTTACGCTCTGCTCGTTGCTTGACTGCAAATGTGCCAAAACCAACTAATGCAACAGAATCACCATTTTTTAATGCCTCAGTTACAGCCTCAATAAAACCATCTAAAGCGCGACCTGCATCGGCTTTCGTTAATTGTGATTTATCTGCAATTGCATCAATAAGCTCCGATTTATTCATGTATTTCCCCTTTTTGAATATAGATGATTAGAAATATCCCGCAAGCCACGCGGATCTGACTTAAAGCTAATGTAATGATTGTTAATGTATGATTTTTGTACCAACAAAAACCACTCACTTTATATCAAGCGCGGTCATCCGGTGTCAAGAAAAAACCACCAAAAAGCCTTATTTTAGTGGCTTTAGACCATTTATTAGTCAATATTTGAAACTTAACATGTTCTTAATAATAGAATTGGACCATTTTCCCAAAGGATTATTATTGGACAATAATTCGCTAACTTCCATTATCAGCCTCAAAAATTTGGCAAACTTTGTTCCTGAAAAATCATTATCATCTTGCTCTTTGTTAATAACAACAATTCGTTTCCGGTTAAAAACTGTTGCTAATAAAAAAACCGAAAACAGTTATTTTGAGTAATTGTTTTCGGTTTATTGTTCATCACTGCACACATTGAAAGCTTAACCTTTGCGTTAGACTTTAATGAGCCATCACTTCCCCTTTCTTTCTGGCAGTCGGCTTACCCTTTTTCTGCCCTGAATCTGAAGTCGATTTTTCTATAGGGGTCGGCATATATTTCAATGCAACCTCCAAAACCTCATCAATCCAATGAACAGGAATAATGGTTAAGTTTTCTTTAATATTCTCCGGTATTTCAGCCAGATCTTTCTCATTTTCATGGGGTATCAACACCGTAGTTATTCCCCCACGATGAGCAGCGAGCAATTTTTCTTTCAAACCACCGATTGGAAGCACTTCGCCTCTCAGGGTTATCTCACCGGTCATAGCAACATCAGAACGAACCGGCACATTAGTCAAAGCTGAGACAATTGCTGTACACATCGCAATGCCAGCACTTGGCCCATCTTTTGGTGTTGCACCTTCAGGAACATGGATATGAATATCTCTTTCCTGAAACGCCTCAGGTGGTATCCCTAAAACATCGGCCCTGCTTCTAACAACTGTTACAGCCGCCTCAATTGATTCCTTCATGACATCACCTAACTTACCCGTTGCTGACTGCTTGCCCTTACCCGGCATAACTGCTGTTTCAATAGTAAGCAATTCACCTCCGACCTCAGTCCATGCCAGACCAGTTACCTGCCCAACACGATCTTCCTCTTCGGCAATACCATAGCGGAAACGTTTGACACCCAGATATTTTTCAAGATTTTCAGTAGTGACTGCAATTTTCTTTTGCTTTGGATCAAGTAATAAATCTTTGACAACCTTACGGCAAATCTTTGAAATTTCTCTCTCCAAACCTCTAACTCCTGCTTCGCGAGTGTAATAACGAATGATGTCGCGTATCACATCCTCTGAAATCTCAATTTCATTATCTTTCAAACCATTATTTTTTAGTTGCTTTGGCAACAAATAACGCATGGCTATATTGATTTTTTCATCTTCCGTATACCCAGGCAGTCGAATAACCTCCATCCTGTCTAGCAAAGCAGATGGAATATTTAAAGTATTAGCCGTTGCCACAAACATTACATCCGACAAATCAAAATCGACTTCAAGGTAATGATCTGCAAAAGTATGATTTTGCTCAGGATCAAGCACTTCCAATAGAGCTGATGCAGGGTCACCCCTGAAATCAGCAGCCATCTTGTCAATTTCATCCAGTAAAAACATTGGGTTGCGGGTTTTAACCTTAGCCAGATTTTGCAGAATCTTACCCGGCATTGAACCAATATAAGTCCGTCTATGGCCACGTATTTCCGCCTCATCTCTAACACCACCCAGTGCCATTCTGACAAATTTACGATTTGTCGCTCTGGCTATAGATTGCCCTAGAGAAGTCTTCCCTACACCCGGAGGTCCAACCAAGCATAAAATAGGGCCTTTGAGTTTTTTTACTCTTTGCTGAACCGCTAAATATTCAATTATCCGCTCTTTTACCTTCTCCAGCCCATAATGATCTTCTTCAAGTACTTTTTCGGCGACAGCCAGATCATTCCTAACCTTGGTTTTCTTTTTCCAGGGAACACTTACCATCCAGTCAATATAATTACGAACAACGGTTGCTTCTGCGGACATTGGTGACATCAACTTGAGCTTGTTCAATTCAGCTTCGGCTTTCGCTTTTGCTTCCTTAGACATGCCAGCTTGTTCGATTTTTTTCTCCAGCTCTTCAATTTCATTAACGGAGTCTTCCATTTCCCCCAATTCCTTTTGAATAGCTTTCATTTGCTCATTCAGATAGTATTCTCGTTGATTCTTCTCCATCTGCTGTTTGACTCTTCCACGAATTTTCTTTTCCATTTCCAGCAAATCAACTTCGCCCTCCATTAACGCCATCAAATTCTCAAATCTGGCCTCCACGCTATCCATTTCCAGCATCACCTGTTTATCCTCAACCTTTAATGCCATGTGTGCAGCCATGGTATCGGCTAAACGACTAGGGTCGTCAATGCCACTCAGCGAATTTAAAACTTCAGGTGGAATTTTGCTGTTCAGCTTGACATATTGATCAAAAGAATTAATCGCGGTCCGAATTAAAACATCTAATTCCTGCTCATTTACCGGCAAACTCTCTTGAATTTCAGCAACTTCCGCAGAATAATAACCATCTGTTTCCAAATAATTTTCTACACGACTGCGATGACTGCCTTCAACTAACACTTTTACAGTGCCATCTGGCAATTTCAGCAACTGAAGAATATTTGCCAACGTACCAACTTGATAAAGATCTTTAAATTCTGGATCATCAATGTCCGGCTCTTTTTGGGCTACCAACAGGATTTGTTTATCGTCCTTCATGGCAACATCTAGCGCTTCAATTGATTTTTCTCTTCCTACAAATAGCGGGATGACCATATGTGGATAAACCACAACATCCCTTAATGGC
>JALXCS010000208.1:0-14169 GCA_026990815.1 Methylomonas sp.
GCCAGGGCAATCGGGTTTAAAATATCTTGACATTTAATGATGCATGTAAAATCAATGGGTTGTGTTTTTCTCTTTTCAAGCTCATAAGAAAAAGGCTTTTTATTTTGAAATTATGAAAAACCTAACTTACTGATTTTGTAGCCCATAAATTTAAACCCGATTGCCCTGGCCCAACAGTTTGGTTTAGCCATAGCCATTACAAATGTTATTGCCCAGCCTAGCTTTCAGGTTTTCCAGCAACATCAGCAGGCTCTGTTGCTTCCTGCTGGTCAGCTCCTGGTTCCTCCTTTCCGTAATGCATTAACATTTCTGCAATACAGTCAAAAACGCTTTGTGAGTATTTCCCTTTTGCAATTGAAAGACCACGACCACCACCAAAGTCCTTTTGTAATTCTTTTAATGTCTGTTCAGGGTTTTCAGCTTCACTCAAGCCTAACATTTTTGTGTATAGCTTATATGCTTCCAAACGTTTTGGGTCACCAAAAAAGATTCCCGGCATCTTGCCGCTGGTTCTTTCGACAACGCAATCTGCCATGTGCTCAGGGTCAATTTCATAGTCTTTAATATCCTGGTCCTTTTGCATATCTTTCAGGACAGCCTGTTCAAATTGCTCTTTTTCAGAACAACCGGCAAGCATGATTAACAACAAAGGTAACAATAGAATTTTTTTCATGCAAAATCTCGATTTACAACTATTTTAAAAAGCCAAGATTATACGTGAAATTTGTACTGTTTTCAGAATGTAACCCTGATACCACCCCACACCCCGAAAGGAGGAGCCACACCGACGAAACGTGGACTGGTAAAATTTTGAAAATCAGCAAGTTCGTTTGTCTGACCAAGCAGACCGAAAGTCTCATATTTATTGTCTGCAACATTTTCCATCAAAACAAACACTGAAAAATTTTCAGTAAAGGCATAACTGCCGTGCAAATTAAGCGTCCAGTAAGGCTCCAGTTGGGAAAGATAATTGCCTTCATCACCTCTGACATACTGGCCGGAATTAAACAAAATATCCGCGCCGATTTTCAAACCTTTAAAAACAGTTACATCAAGCCCGGCATTTAATTGATGCTGTGGAATGCCAGGGATACTGTCACCACGTTCGACCGGAATCAATCCCGCCTCGTTCGCCATGGGATGGGCCGGACTGCTGATGGTAAATGAATCTTGAAAGCTTGCATCAACAAAGCTGTAGTTGGTGTACCAATCAATCCGGTCTTGCCATAATTTACCACGCAAATTCACCTCAACGCCCAAGCGTCGGGTATCACCGATATTATCAAAAAAACCGATATTAGAAGTTGCGCCACCAGTTGACTGAAAAATAATGTCGTTTTTGTTAACGGTGTGAAAAAAACTCACATTCCAGGTCATGTCATCCCACAATATCCCCCTGACGCCGGCTTCAAAACTCTTGGCAACCACTTGTTGAAGATGAGGGTCAGCCAAAAAAGCGTTAGGCAAACGACATTCGTTATTTGGATCTGAACAAGCCAGTTCAATAATCGTTGGGGTTCGGGTTGATTCACTGTAGTTGCCATAAAAATTCAGATTATCCATCGCTTGCCAGGTTAAGCCCACGGAAGGATTAAAACGGTCATACTCGTGGATTCCATAAAGCTCCAGATGATTACCGCCTTTGTCATTCAGGGTGATTCGAGTGTGGTTGTGTCTTCCCGCAACGGTAAATGCCAGTGTTTCAGTCAAATCCAAAGTATCTGTGAAATACCACGACCAGGTGCGAGTGCTGCCATTCATCCTTAACGCATCTTCTGGAATGAAAATTCCGGTTCGGTCAGTACTACGATTTTTTAATAAATTTGCCGCTTCCACTCTTGATTGAAAGTTAACCAGCCCCCGATTGAAAGAACCGCCAAAAATTAATTGATTACCATGGCCGAAAATATCATAACTAAAGGCGCTTTGTAGATTAACGCCGAAGCTGGTTTGATCACGAGTACTGATATTATTAATGGCGTCTAATGGCCTGTTTTCAGAAGTTGCGATAGGCAGTCCATTTTGACCAAGCACAACATTTTCATCATCACACGGAGGCGTTGCGTCTTCATCGTCGTCATCATCACCCATTGCTAAAAAGGTATTCCCTCCGCTTGCACATTCAGTAAAATCGGAATTATCGCCGTTAAAAGAATGGGTAATGGTTTCCCGCCAAAATGCATTGGCAGACAACTGAATATGGTCATTTACCCAATGCGTCCCCTCAAGGGTCAAAAATTTCATGTCATTTTCAGTGATATCTGGCGATGTAAAAATTGCTTTACGATCTTTAAATGCCAGTTCAATGGGAATAGGACCATTACCGATCAAATTACTTTTTCCATAGAGAAAGCCTAGATCCAGTGTCGTGTCATCGGTATGCCAACCTACAGAACCATAAATATTTAGAGCATCTGACGGCGAAGCATCTCGCCAGCCTTGCTCATCAAAATACCGAACATTGACAAAGTAACCGAAATTCCCCTGACTGCCACCGCTTTCTGCAGAAACGACAACACGACCAAACGAGCCGCCATAAACTTCCAGCTTGTGTCCAGGTGAATTAAAGCCGTTTTTAGTCTGAATCGAAATTGCACCACCTAATGTATTCAAACCAAAAACTGGGTGAGAGCCGCCGACCAAATTGATGCTATGAATCATCGATTCCGGAATTAAATCCCAGTTGACATTATCACCAAACGGATCGTTAAAACGAGCTCCATTAATAAAGACACTGAGCCCCTGTGGTAATCCTAATAAAGGGGAAGCTGAATATCCTCTATAATTCAAATCAGGTTGCAATGGATTATTCTGAGCCGCATTCAGATTAACGCTACTGAGATTACGATTTAAAAAACTACTTAAATCCAATGCTTCTGAACGATCAATGTCTTCACTAGTAACTGACTGGATATTGCTGGGCATCTTGTTTTTCACCAGGCCAACGCCATGAACTGGACTAACTCCAACAATTTCAACATCCGGTAGTGAAACTGTATCGGTTCCGGCCTGTGCCATTTGACCAACAGCTAGTAGCAAACAGGGAAGTTGTTTAAAGACAAATCCGTACTGGCATTTTGTTATTGTTTTCATTTTGGTAGCTTGTATAAATAAATTTGTATTTCTAGCTTAAAAGCCAGACTAAAAACAAGACAATTGGATCCCTCAATTTTCTTGTTTCTGAAGAAAGGTTTTTGGGGAGGGATTTTCCTTTTATTCAACTGCCATTTCTGGTCGTTGAAGAACTATTAGGATACGGACTGGCAAGAAAATGTCATTAGGAAAAATTCCTGAATTTTAGCCCTGGCAGATATAATTTAATGAACCTATTGATGTATAAAGATCAAGGCAGTTAGCGCGTCAATATCTGCTCAGCTTCACGATATTTTTCGGCGCTAATTTTTACCACCTGATCGGGTAAGGATGGACCTGGCGCCGTTTTATCCCAATCAAGGGTTTCTAGGTAATCTCGAATAAATTGTTTATCAAAACTGGGTGGGCTTATGCCTATCTGATATTGTTCTACTGGCCAAAATCGAGATGAATCAGGGGTTAATACTTCATCGATTAAATATAGTTTTCCTTGCTTATCCAGACCAAATTCAAATTTGCTATCAGCGATGATGATTCCTCTTTGCTTTGCAAATTCGGCAGCTTCATTGTAGATCTGTAAGCTCACATCCTTAACTTGCTCGGCCAATTCCTTGCCCAGCAATGCAATTGTCTTTGAAAATGCAATATTTTCATCGTGATCACCAATATTGGCTTTTGTTGAGGGAGTATATATAGCCTCCGGTAATTGTTGAGCTTGCTGCAAATTTTCAGGTAATTGAATACCGCAAACAGCACCCGTTTGCAGATAGTCCTTCCAGCCAGAACCGATTAAATACCCTCTCACAATGGCCTCAACGGGTAATGGTTTCAGCTTTTTAACAATAATGGCCCGACCTTCAACCTGAGTGCGCTCAGAATGATTGGGTAGTACATCTTCCAAAGGTAGATCAGACTGGTGATTAGCGATAATATGTTGCATCTTGTGAAACCAGAAATTTGATACGCTGGTCAACACTTGGCCTTTACCGGGGATAGGTTCTGGCAAAATTACATCAAAAGCTGAAATTCTGTCGGTGGTGACAATCAGCATGTGCTGAGCGTCAATATCATAAATATCCCGCACCTTCCCACGGGCTAGTAATTTTAAACTGGGTAAGCTGGATTCGTACAATGCAACAGGAGCGGTCATGGTCATTCTCTAAAAATTTCAAAATATGTTATTAATGTACCATTTTTTATTGCACAGGATTAACCATGAGTTGGCTGGGTAAATTTTTAGGCGGTGCATTCGGCTTTTTATTAGGCGGGCCTTTGGGTGCAATTTTAGGCGCATCAATAGGACATCAATTCGATACCGGTCTGGATGGATTCGATAGATTAGGTAACGAACGCTTTAAGCCGAGCGAACAACACCGCGTACAAATGGCTTTTTTTACTGCCACTTTTGCGGTCATGGGTCATATTGCAAAATCTGATGGCCGGGTTTCTGAAGCGGAAATCACTCTGGCCAAAAGAGTTATGGACGAAATGGCATTAACTCCTGAAATGCGGGAAACAGCCATCAAATTATTTCAACAAGGTAAAAACAAGAATTTTGCACTGGATGATGTATTATTACAATTTCGTCATGAATGCTTGCGTCGAATCCACTTGATTCGTATGTTTCTGGAAATTCAAATACAATCAGCTATGGCGGATGGGGAAATCTCCAGTACTGAACAACATCTTTTGATTCACATTTGTGAAGTATTGGGGATCCCCCGATTTGAATTTGAACGCATCAAAATTCAGCTTCAGGCACAACAACGATTCTACAGTCATGGCAGACAGCAACAAGCAAGATCACAAGCCTCAACTTTGCAAGATGCCTATGCAGTTTTAGGGCTGACTTCTTCGGCTAGCGATACCGAAGTGAAAAAAGCTTATCGTAAATTAATGAGTCAAAACCACCCGGACAAACTGGTTGCTAAAGGGTTACCTGAAGAAATGATGACTTTGGCTAAGGAAAAGACCCAAAAAATCAGAAAAGCCTATGAAATTATAAAGAAATCTCGGGGCTAAACCAGCTGTCGAAAATTGCATGAGCTTCATCAACACCAAGTTTTTTCAATGCCGAAAAAATTTGCACCGAAATTTCTAAATCCACTGTTTCAAGCTCTCTCTCAACTTTAAATAAAGTGTTTTTTGCTGCTCCATATTTCAATTTATCGGCTTTGGTTAGCAAAATGTGCAATGGCATCCGGCTATGCTCACACCAAGCAATCATTTGCCTGTCAAAATCCGTCAGTGGATGTCTAATGTCCATTACCAAAATAATGCCGCAGAGTGATTCTCGGTTATGCAAATAACTTTCTAGCAACTGGTACCATTGTTTTTTGGTTTTTTCCGGAACTTTGGCATAGCCATAACCGGGTAAATCAACAAATCGCAATTGACCACTGATAGTAAAAAAATTAAGCAGTTGTGTCCGGCCGGGCGTTTTACTTGTGCGAGCCAGGTTTTTTTGGGTTGTCAGGGTGTTAATCGCACTTGATTTGCCAGCATTTGATCGACCAGCAAATGCGATTTCAAAGCCTTGGTCTTCCGGAACACCAGAAAGCTGGGCCGCACTGATTAAAAAACGGGTTTGATGGTAGAGTTTATTCGACATGTTTTTCTGAAAATTGTGCTGATTACTTAAGTCTTTCCTTTCTTCGCTACGATTTGCTTTGTGGATTCTGGCACGGCATAATGAACTATAACCATCAGTTGAAAGGGCTCACGTTACAATGAAAAGCAGTCATAAGCAATGACAAAGTAGTTACAGAAACCTGGGTAAATATTGACACAATGAAGTTTTTCTAAGTGTAACAAGTTTATCCTAACGTTTGTTGCTACAATTAACTTTAATTTCCTTATCTTGGACATGAAGAATGTTAACATTAGCTTTTTGTCTGGCAATACCTTGATCCTTCTTGATTATAATTACAATTTCCAAAGAGGAAACAAATGAACAAAAAAAAACTGGTTTTATCGATCGCTTTGTTAATTGCTGCTACATCAACCACTTTAAATGCTGCAGGGAAAGTTGCAGAAGGAAAAACTAAAGTTGCATCATGCGCCGGCTGTCATGGTGAAAAAGGCAACAGTACCATGCCGCTTTTTCCTAAGCTTGCTGAACAGCATCCCAGTTATCTGATCAAACAACTTGCTGAGTTTAAAGACGGTAGTAGAAAAGATGCGACGATGGCTCCGATGGCACTGGGCTTGAGTGATGACGACATGGAGGATATTGCTGAATTTTATGCTGCCCAAAAAATCTCCGAAAACCAACTTCCTGTTCTTGAATCTGATGACGATGACGAAGATGATGAACTTTCATCTGATGATTCGCAACAAACGCCAGATGTAAAGGAGCTAATTGCTATTGGTAAAAATCTCTATCTAAATGGTAATCTTAAATCAGAAGTTTCTGCCTGCATCGCTTGTCATGGGCCGGGCGGAGAAGGAAACTTACCAGCAGCATTTCCGGCTTTACGTTCTCAGCACGCTGATTATTTAATTAAATCATTGAATGATTTTAAATCCGGCGCCAGAGGAAAGAAAGACAATATGATGAGCATGATTGCTAAAAAAATGACTGATGAAGAAATCCGCGCTGTTTCTTATCATATATCAATGATGAAGTAATAAATATTAATCAACTTTGGAGAATCCGCAAATGCTTCTAATACTCATCAGAAATTTTCTTTTGTTTTTATTAGTTTTTGGTTTTACTGCTGTAGCCTATGCGGAGGAAGCCACAGATCCTGGATATCAAAAACTCGCCACTCCGCAACCGGTGGAAGACCCAAGCAAAGTTGAAGTTATTGAGTTTTTCTGGTATGGCTGTCCTCACTGCTTTCATTTTGAACCCTTGCTCCATAAATGGGAACTGAGCTTGCCTGAATATGTTAATTTTATTCGCCAGCCTGCGATCTTCAGCGCTTTGTGGGCCAAGCATGCAAAGGCCTATTTTACGGCCGAAGCATTAGGTGTTGTGGAGAAAGTCCATGCGGATTTTTTTGACGCTATTCAAAATAAAAAACAAAAGCTTGAAACTGAAGGTCAGCTGGCCAAATTTTTTGCAGCACACGGTGTAGACGAAGCAAAATTCCATGATGCTTACAATTCATTTTTAGTGGATGCAAAAATGCGTCAGGCAAAAATGATGGGACCACGTTATGGAATAACTGGTGTACCAGCTATTGTCATTAATGGCAAATACAAAACAAATGGCAGATTAGCTGGTTCACATGAAAAAATGATTAAAGTGATGAATAAACTGATTGAACAGGAAAAAGCTAACGTGCAACAAAAATAGGCCGGCTTTTATTCAATTAAAACAACGGGAAGCCTTTTAAAATAATCATGGTTTCCCGGTCTGGTTATGTTATTAGCCATAAGTAAATATCACTGTAATAATCCGTACAACCTTCCCATGGCTTAGTAAGGTTTTTTATGAATCAGGCTGACAATAGTAGCGAAGTAAAAAAATGGAAAGACAAATATCTTAAGTTACTCGATGAACAGGAACATCATAGCCAAGAAAAATCTGAAAAAGAGCAATTATTGAATAAAATAATTATCCGGCTCACGTATTCAAATAAAGGCTTCATTTCAGATCTCGATCCTTTTCTCGATCAATTACAACAAGCAATAAAAAGCAATCCCAGTCTTGACAAGCTAAAAACAACATTTGAACAATTTTCTGATGCCCTGCTGCATTTACCTGAAAATAATCAACAAGCGGTTCAAACAGAAAACCTGATCAGTACTGATATTGTTGCCCAACAAATTATACAATTATTTGAAGAAATTGATATTCCTACTGAATTAGATCAACAGGCAGATCTGTTGATGCAAAGTCTGCAAACCAGTCTGGATACAGAAGCGTTCAAAAATGTACTTGATGAGTCCATTACTCTTTTGCTTGAAATAAAAGAACACGATTTGACTGAGCAGGAAGAAATCGAAGATTTTTTGTCTAACCTAACCGAGCAGCTAACTGAGCTTAGCCACCAGGCATCTGGCGCCAGTGCAGCGCACCAGCAAAAAGCAATTTCCAGAAACAAACTGGATCAATCCGTTTCCAGGCAGATGATGGACTTGCAGCAGTCCTCTGCAATTGCTACCAATCTAGATCCATTAAAACAATTGATCATATCCAGTCTGGAAAGTATTACTGAACAAATAACCACACATCAGCAGGAAGAGGAAGGGCACCAAAGCGAGACCCAAAGGCAACTCCTTGAGATGTCAGCCAGACTACAGGTGATGGAATCGGAATCCAAGGATTTAAAATACAAATTGCAACTGGCGCGTGATAAGGCACTGAGAGATCCATTAACCGGTTTGCCAAATCGTCTTGCTTATGATGAACGCTTGGCCACTGAGTTTACGAGATGGCAACGAAATCAGACGTCCTTGACAATGATTATTTGGGATATCGATCATTTCAAACAGATTAATGATAATTTTGGTCACAAGGCAGGTGATAAAACCTTATCAATCATTGCCCGGTTGTTAAGTGACAACTGTCGGAAATCAGATTTTGTTGCCCGCTTCGGGGGTGAAGAATTTATAATGCTGCTTTCGGAGACCAGCAAAGAATCAGGATTAATTCTTGCTGAAAAAATTCGAACCATTGTCGAAAAAAGTGGGTTTAATGCGGGAGGCAGGGCTGTTTCTATTACCATTTCCTGTGGTATTACCCAGTTTTTGGAAACAGACGACTTTGAATCATTTTTTGAACGTGCTGACCAGGCCCTATACATTGCCAAAAATCAGGGGCGGAACCAGTGCGTCATCCGATAACTTCTTGATTTAAATTTTTGCTCTATACTTTGTTTATTATGCAAAAAATGCAAGACGCCAATTCAGTTGAAAAGAACAGTTCTTTTGAAAAATTGCTGTTTAAAATCATTATTCAATTCGCTGTTTTCACCAGAGGACTGGATAAGCGTCTCGATCCTTACTTGGATCGAATGCGAGACCAATTAAAATCCGGTTATAGCCCGAAAAAAATACAGCCTGAACTTAATGCTCTTTCCAGCAATCTGGCTACCTTGGGGAATGCTGAAAAAAACCAGTCTGACAAAATAAATATCCTGTTATTTAGCTGTCTGAAACTTGCAACAAACAATGCTGAAATTCTGAATAAACTTGGCTTGATCCAAAAAAGAGCAGAACATAATGAATTTGAAAACGAACAATCCTTTATTGATGCCATAAAACGTGTTTTTATTTCTGGCAACAGGGAATCACCAGTTTCTGAGGTTTCGGGGACTCTAAACAGAGAACAATTTTCAAGTTTTCTAAATTCACTGGTCAGTGAAATTGACATTCCACCCAGTTATAATTACAGCGTGGGTTTGTTAAAACAAAAGGCGCAAAAGGCGCGAGACGAGAAAGCTTTCCAGCTTGTTATTAATGACACAATCAAGCTGTTACAAACAATCCGTAATCATGCAGTAAAAGAACAAAAAGGGATTGATTCATTTTTGCAATCCCTATCCGGTCAACTTACTCAAGTAGAAGGGCATGCATCTTCCGTAACCGAATCTAATCTGACAGCAATAACCAACAGAAATCTCATTAAGGAAACTATTCGTGAACATATAGAAACTATAAAGCTTACAACCGCTAATAGTGAAGAACTTTTGCCGATACAACAAAATATCAATATTAAACTAGAGGAAATTACTGAGCAATTATCCGAACATTTTGACAGTGAAACCCAGCAGCAACAACTAACCGAACAAAAGTTAATGGAAATGACACAAAAACTTCAGGAAATGGAAGAAGAATCCAAATCCTTGCGTTTTAATTTGAAATTAGCTCATGAAAATGCGCTCCATGATTTTTTGACGGGCCTGCCAAACCGGCAAGCTTATGATGAACGTATTGAACAGGAGTATGCTCGCTGGAAACGCTATCAAACCCCATTAACATTAGTGGTTTGGGATATTGATCATTTCAAAAAAATAAATGACACTTTTGGTCATAAGGCGGGTGATCGAACTTTGATTTTAATTGCCCAATTACTTCGTGATAATTGCCGAATTCCCGACTTTGTCGCCCGCTTTGGCGGCGAAGAATTTGTCATGTTACTGCCCAATACAACCGCCAGTCAGGCGCTGATACTGACTGAAAAACTAAGACAGCTTGTCGAAAACACGGGGTTCAATTCACATGGTAACGCCATTAATATCACTTTATCCTGTGGCATTAGCGATTTTAATGGCGATGACACTCGTGAGGCTGTTTTTGAAAGGGCTGACCAAGCACTTTATCAGGCTAAAGAACAAGGCAGGAACCGGTGCATTATTGCGAACCCAGCTTGAAAACGACATTTCAATCGAGGAGACAAGAAATAGCGCAACATTTGTCCGTCAACTTATATCATGCCTCCCCGAAAACACAATTTTATGCGCTTTTTTTAGCTCCCCATTTTAAGCCAAACAAAGCAAAAAAACTCGAGCCAAAAAACCATATCGCTCCAGGTAACGGAACAGAGGAAAGTACATCTCCATCTCTTACTGCCCATGCATAGCGAGCATTAATATCGAACCTTTCAAAGTCCTGAATACCATTGTTAAAATTAAAATCAAATGCGTTAAACTGATTCTGTTTTGTCTGTGACCAATAAATTCCACCACGCCCCGGCTGTGATTGAATATTATTGAAAAATGCCAAATCGGGATCACCACTACTCAAGACACCTTCCTGCAGAGGGCGTGTATTAGTTGGATCGTCTCCAAGCTCAATAAAAAGATGTCCCATCTCGCTCCCTGTACAACCTAAACCAGTTGCAGCACCAAGACCTGAATTACTACAGCTTGAATCTGGAACGGCTGTTTTCGGCAACCGCCAATCAGAAAATCCACCAACAGTTAGACTATTTGCCCAGGAAATGGCGTTATTCCAGCTCATCCTGCCATCGATAGATGTGTCATTTGGTCCAGCATCGTCAAAAGAAGAACCCGCCCCTGCATTGGCATTCGCCAGCCACGTTATATTGAGGTCTGTATCATAGACGGCTTGCCCCCCTAAACGAGAAACAAGATCTGCTTTAGCTGAAAAGGTATGCCCTGATAACAATCCAAAAAAAAATCAAAGTAATAATTTTATTATTCATTTTTTTCTCCTCTTTTTTGCATTTAGTTGTCAAGCTCATAGAGAAAATTAGCGCCTGACAAATCGTTATGAATTCATGGTGTTTCCTGCACTGTTTCACCATCATTAACAACCAGGGCTTTTTTATAAAAAGGCCACTGCTTAACATGCAGATATTTTCTGATCGGTGTTTTAATCACAGATACACATAATGCGATAGAAAATAAACACCAGACAGCTGCATATTCATTGGGGTCGTCAGTCAAAATATCGGAAATCAAAGGTCCAATTAGATAATGGAAACCGACAAATCGCCAAGACCCATATAAAACTGGCAAATAAAACGCAGCTAACGCATAAGCAAATACATGCAATCCCCATTCATACCCCGGCAGCCAGGAAACATCTCCCGACATCAATCCATTCAGCGGTAACTGCCAGGCAATATGCCAGGCACCAGAAACGGAACAAGTCTGAGTGCCACAGAAACCTTCGACACCTACCTTGCAAACTCCCGCCCAAGCGAATGGATACATTTTGACCATCATGGCTACTGCTGCAATGGCACTGAGCGTGTAAACGGTCGTCCTGATCTTCAATTTAACCTTTTCCGGGATAAAATACATCGCCACCATGTTCACAAAAAATGGCTGGAAAGCGATGTGGAGATAACCAAATAGTGTGAGTATCTGATTTTGCGGCATATCACACTCATCGATATAGACATAAGTGAAAGCCTGCAGCAATTCCATTAATGCAAAATATACCAAAGGAATCCACAACTCCTTGGATTCCCCTTTCTGATAAACATAAACCGCAGTCCCTAATCCTGCTACCGCAAGAACCCCAGATGCTTCACCACTCCAACACATATTAAAACCTCAATCAATAAAAGTCCTGCAATCCACTTATGCGTATAATAATCGCCGCCCTTTGGGTTCGGGGATCGAGTCCCCAAACTCCTTTGCTGTATCAATCCATAATTGGATAGCATCATTGGCGTTTGATAACGCATCATCCGGAGAACCACCATGAGCCATACAGCCAGGAAGTTTCGGCACTTCAGCAATAAATAACTGGTCTTCTTCACTCCAAAAAATAATTGTTTCATATTTATACATATTCAGTCACCAGCTAAGTGATACCTCAGAATTATTGATCGAACTTGTCTAACTTGATAAGGTTTTGCCTTGTTACCATCTTTCTGCAAGTTAATCTTTTCTATAATATTTTCCTTTCGAAAAATATGATGACTGCCTCTTAGAATGTTATCTAAAATTTTTTCGTAACGTCCCACAATTATTTTATATTTCCTTGAAGAACAGTCGCACTTAACTATTTCTTATTATCTGCACCCGAAGACTGTGAATCAATCTCTTCATTCCAAATAGGATTATTGACATCTTCCTTATCCAATTTACTAATTTCTTCTGGATAAATATGCCAGAAAGACTTGTCTATCGAAGCATTTTTGTAGGTTTCCTTGGTTTCATGTTTGAAAGGACACCACCAGTTCTCAACCAATTTGACCAGGTACGCATGCCACTCAAACAAGGCAACACTGCTTGGGCAATACCAGGTACAGTTAAAAATCCAAAATAATTTGGACTGGGTCGGACTGACAGAATAACCCGGCTTCATGGTTATCTGGTTTTTCAGTGAATAGCGATGACTTTTTCTATCAGGAAGGAAATCAGAATAGGTTTTGACATTTTCAGCACCCATTAACTTCAAATGCAACAAAGTAATATAGGCGCTAAAAAACACAAACGGCATGGTAATTATTGGGACATAAATCAGAATAACCCCATAAATTTGTTGAAAAAAAGAAACCTTTCTATGATTCTTTCCTATACAAACCCTATCGCTTCCACAACTTTCACAAGCTTTCATTGTTATAAATCCAAATATATTTTTAATTATTAAAACAACTTCTGCACATCCCCGCTCTTTAGGGAATGACAGCACACAATCAACTGTCTATTTTATGGGTTGCTTGCTGCTTTAGCAATCAAGAAAAGAACAAAACTGTTAATAAAATTGATTCATTCTATTACTGCTGCGATAACCGAAATTTCAACCAATAATTCAGGACGCGCCAAACTGGCTTCAACACAAGCACGCGCCGGAGAATAGCCTTCAATAACCCATTCATTGCTGAAAAGTCTTTCATGTTTTTTATATAAATTGTTGCTGAAAGAATATGCTTTCTGTCACTGCCAGCCTCAATCAATAAATTATCGACTTTTTCAAGCATAGTCCGTGTTTGTTCGCGAATATCAGCAGTGCTGTCCTTAGCCACTTGTCCACAAAGATAGATGGTATCGTTATGAATAACAATTTTTCTCATACGGCGTCTTTCAGTGCCAATTTGGGTAATAGTCATGTTTTTTCTTCACCTAATCGCAATTTCGTTATTTATTGAACCGATCGATATTAAAAGGCTCAATGAGTAATTCTGAACGGCCATCCAATATCAATTGCGACATGATGCGGCCAATGACTGGCGACAACTGAAATCCATGAGCAGAAAACCCGAATGCATGGAAAGCATTTTTTGTGGTTTGGGAAGCACTGATAACAGGGATACTATCTGGCATAAATCCTTCAATCCCAGCCCAGGCTCGAACAATTCGCACATCTTTTAATTGCGGAAAAAAATGTAAAACCGTGTTAGCACTTTCGGTTAATTGATGCCAATTGATGTCTGTTTTTTCCCGCTCAAAATCCAGTTTGGCAGCCAATGCACCGCCTATAATTAAAGTGCCATTTTGCATTTGTTTGAAAGACAGTTTGCGACTCGCAGCACCCATAACCGGATCAACAAAGTGAGGTAACCGTTCAGTTACCATTAGCATCAATGCCTTCGGTTTGAGCGGTACTTTTTCATTCAACATTCCGGCAATCGTGCCAGCCCATGCGCCTGCACAATTGACTAAAAATGATCCCTTAAAAATTCCTTTTGGTGTGTGTATCTCC
>JALXCS010000208.1:14179-17684 GCA_026990815.1 Methylomonas sp.
CCAGGAATCGCCCTGTTGCCCCACCCCGGTCACTTCAGTTGCAGAATAAAACTGAGCACCCAATGATTCCGCTTTGCGGCGAAAGGCTGTTAAAGCATGATAGGGTCTGGCGAATCCATCATTTCTGCAAATTAAAGCACCGACACAATGCGGCGCTAAAGCTGGAACCAATTGATAAAGCTCTTTTTTACCGATAATTTCTTCGTGTTGATAACCTACGGAACGAACTAATGCGGCCCGCTGTTCCAATTTGTCCATGTCAGATTGATTTTCAGCAATTCGCAACTGGCCAGGAAAACGCGCATCACAATCGGAATCGACCAGTGATTCTATGTCATGCCACATTTTAGCCGCCTCCATTGCCAAAGGAATTTCGGCGGGATCACGATTGAGCTGACGTAGTCCTCCTGCATTGGCTCCAGATGCATGGCGTCCCGGACTGGCTTTATCAATAACAATGCAACGACAGCCGCGCATCGCCAAATGTAATGCTGTTGATGCGCCCATTAAACCTGCGCCAATAATCAAAACATCAGCATTCATTGGGCATCCTCTTCATACAAATCTGCCAATTGACCTAATGCCAACGGTGCAACAGGCGGTCGTCCACGATAATGACTTTGTGCAGAAATCTCCTGGCCACCTGCGTCATCAACAATATGCGCAACAGCATTGGCGCATTGCCTGCCTTGACAAGCTCCCATGCCGCAGCGTGTAAAATACTTAACCTGATTACTGTCCTCATGGCCTTCCTTGACAGCCTTACGAATTTGACCTGAGGTAATTTCTTCACAGCGGCAGACAATCGTATCATCATCAGGAGTCGCTAACATTTTCTTCGGGATCGCAAAATAGGCCTCCAAGAAAGGGCGAATACGGCGATCGGTATTCATCCATTTTCGGTCTTCCATTGCTTGTGAATCGCGCTCCGCCTGCGTCAAAACACCCAGCGCAAACAATGCTTGCAGCCCCACCAAGCGGCCAGCATGTTCGGCTGATCGCGCGCCATGGATTCCGGCGCCATCGCCAGCAACCATAACCCCCTCAATACTGGTATTACCCCAGTCATCATGCTCTGGCCGCCAACATTGCTGGCTTTTGTCCCATTGATGCTTGCAGCCTGCTGCCTGGGTTAACCAGATGTGAGGAATGACGCCAAAATGGGTCAACAGCACATCGGTTTTGATCAGCTGTTCACGACCAAAATGTCGGAATCGTATCGATTGCAATTCCCCGTCGCCTTCTGCCCGTAAATCTGATACCCCGATCTTGGTGGTAATTCCAGCACGCTTGAGATCTATTTGATAAGCAATGCCTTTGGTTAGATACTGATGAGCCAGTAAAGCCTTTGGTAATTTGGGTAAGGCGGTCAGATAGTTACTTAAAGGCGTAATATCCAGCATGGCTTTTATTTCCACGCCAATGTGCAAATACTGCCATGCCAATAACAACAACAATGGCCCGGAACCAGCAAGGACAACACCGTCGCTTGGAACAACCCCTGCCGACTTAAATAAAATTTGCCCAGCGCCTGCCTGCATTACGCCAGGTAATGTCCAGCCAGGGAAGGGAACAGGTCTCTCCATGGCGCCACTAGCGACCAGAATTTGATCTGCGGTAATCATTTTAGTTTTTCCGTGATGCAAAACGCCGGCTTCCTTTTGATCATTCAGCGACCATACGCGAGTTTCCGGATAATACTCGGCTGCACTTGCACGGAACTCATCAACCAAAGCCTGGCCGCGTTGATACTCTGAACCTAATAATTTTTCCCGTTGTTCCGGAATGGATTCAATCGCTCGATATATTTGCCCACCAGGCTCAGGCTGCTCATCAAGTAAGGCGCAAGAAATACCATATTTGGATGCTGTTGCAGCCGCAGCAAGTCCAGCTGGCCCTGCACCGATAATCAGAAATTGATAATGATTTTTCACTGGGCGTCTCCCAAACTTGGCCCAGTTCCTTGTTGACATTCTACTTGCATTCCTTGTTCAACATAAGTCACACAAGCGCGTTGATTGGCTTTACCATCAATCACCATCAAACAATCGTAACAAACGCCCATCATGCAAAAAGGCGCTCGTTTTGTATTTGAAATTGGAGTTGTTCGCGTTGAACGCAAACCTTGGGATAAAGCAATAGCAGCCACTGTTGTCCCTTTGGGAACTTGAATTTCCTGGCCATTTAATATCACTGTGACAGTCTCAATTTCATCATTGGCAAGTTGTTTAAACATCACTTACAACCTGATTCTGCTGATAATATCCTCATGCTCAAAAACCATGGTTTTCTGCAAATCAAGCTTCTGGCCAATATGAGAAGAGTCAGCGCGTTTGAACATAGCCAATGCAATTCCTACATCAACATAAGCCAAACCAACGGCATTAAAATAAATACGCTCATCGTCCGATTCCCTTCCCGTCTTATGTCCAGAGACGAGTTCATGAAGATCGGCATGAATATCACTATGGGATAACAAACCTTCTTTATACATCCGGCTCAAGGTTTGAGTACGATGGGTCACGGTATCCCAATCATCACAGACAATTTTGTCGCATTGTTCGGCAACTTTATACTCATCTTCCCAGCCTCCGACATGGCTGTAAAAAGCGCCGGGCTTCATCCACTCTGCTTTAAGTAATGGTGCCTGGGCGCTGGTAGCTGTCACCAAAATATCGGCGTTTTCCATCGCATCACGAGGTCTGGTATTGGCTGCGATAAATTTCATATCGGGGATTAATGGCGATAATTCGTTAATAAACTGCTGTTCTTCTTCCACCGTTTTTGCAGCAACCCGGCATTCTTTTAAACTGGGTCGAACCACTTTCATCGCCAGTAAATGCATCTTGGCTTGCTCGCCAGCGCCAATAAAGCCAATACTCTGACTATCTTTCCGGGCCAAGTGTTTGGCTGCAATTCCACCCATTGCCGCTACCCGCATGTTCGATGCCAGCGTGCCTTCCATTACCGCAACCGGAAAACCTTTTTCAATTTCTGAAAGAATAAATATCGCCGACAAATTTTGGACATCATACAACTTGGGATTTCTAGGAAAAACCGAAACCCATTTTACGCCACAAATTTTTTCATCCAATAAGGTTGCCGGTAAACAAGTAATGCGATCCTGGGTGACCGGATCAAAAATCTGGACAATCTTCTCAGGAAACAAAACCCGGTGCTCTTCAAATGAGATCATGGTTTTTTCGGCCACTTCCATGGCCATCCGCAAATCAAAACAACCCGCTTCCAATAAATCTTCCTGGGAAAGATAAGTAAAACTAACTTGATGAGATGCCATGTATTCTCCTGATATTTTTAACCAATGGCTTGACCGCCAATTAATAACACTATTATAACTATGGTTTTAAAATAAGCGTTAAATAATATTCACAAGAATTGATGTTGTTGGAAAATCAACCTAAGAGCAGAAATACCGTTTTTTTGTGCCATTAAAATGAATTGCACTTATGGGTTGAATCTAAGATTCTAAAGTATAGTTGTTGCT
>JALXCS010000209.1 GCA_026990815.1 Methylomonas sp.
CTTTCGGTAACGGTTGGATTTCGTGTTTCCTAGCACACTCATCGCCCACATCCGGCCTCTCTGCTTGTTCGTGTTCCTACGGTCGTGCATTTGCTACGCGCTTCTTTCAGGCTGACCTCACGGCTTCCCCCTTGCGTTTCGCTACGGTTGTCGTTACTACTTCCGGTTACCTCCTTTCAGATAACAAGTTTTAGCCCATGCTGGGCACACGAGGCTCTGATTAAGTCAGAGGTGTTTTCCCTGTTGAACACAGTCTGCCATCCTTTATTCTCTGCACGATTGGCTATTAACCACCCGAGTGAAGACTGCAGACGGCGGTGCTTCAGCGAAAGCACTGGATTATGCCCTGAAGCGTTGGCCGAGTTTAATTCGTTATGCTGATACAGGCCATCTGCCCATCGACAACAATCCGGTGGAAAATTGTATTCACCCCCATGCCCTGGGCAAGAAAAACTGGCTGTTTGTCAGCTCCGAACGCACCGGGCATCGTGCTGCCGCCATTCAGTCCCTGCTGGGAACAGCTAAACTGAATGGACTTGATCCTGTCAAATGGCTCAAAGACAGACACCCTGGAAAAGTTACCGGCATGGCCCAACAGCCGTATTGATGATCTTTTGCCATTGGCTCCCGAATATATTCAAGCCATGAAAACAATAAAAGATAGATGGTGGCGTTAGACGCTTATAATCAGAGTAACTGACTGAAAACCCTCGTGTCGGTAGTTCGATTCTGTCCCTAGGCACTATCCTTTACTCTTCGACTGTAGAATTGAAAGGGGCTATTTTTAAATTATCAAAATAGGTGACTGCATCAGCTTTTGTCCAAACACCAATCTTCCCTGCTCTTGGAAAGCTGCTGTCTAATGTACTCAATAGAAGTCTTCCATCCAGGTAACATTCAATATTATTTCCTTTCATAATGATTTTAATGTCGTACCATTGCCCAGTATTTACTTCTATATCAATGCTTTTAAGCATTATACGATTGCCGTCAATCACTTTATAAACCCGGTAATTATTTTCCAATGGATTAGCACGAGCCACATAATAATTAGTGGCATCTTGGAAACGCCAAACTGGACCACCTCCCTGGTCCTCATCCCCTTCCACACCTTTAAATTTAAGCGTTAATTCCAAATCTGTGTAACTCAATTGGTCATTAACAATCACATCAAAATGGTACCCAAAATTTTCTTTTGAAGTTTGAGCCAGCACCCGGTTGTCATAATCATTGATAATCTCCCAACGACCGGATTTACCTTTGCCCGTAAAATATCCAGTCCAGCCAGATGGAATCTTGCCTATTTCATCATTATCGAAATTAAAACTCCTCTCTGCCATTTGTGTTAATACTGCTGTAGGAATTTCTTTAGGATTACTACTGATATTTTTGGCGCCAATGGAATTGCTTTTTACAACTTGATTACCACCAATAAGCAAAACTGCAAATGCGGTAAAAATGTGTATTTTTTTCATAATAGCCTTAAAATTCAATAAAATATTTCAGATATTCATTATCTGAGTTTTTTATCTGCTCCACACTACCTGTTAGTTCTATTACCCCTTCGTTTAATATGACAATTTTGTCTGCTATTGCGAATGCTTCCTTGTGATCATGGGTAACAAATAAAATGGTTAGATCAAAATTTTGTTGCAGTTTTTTGATGAGACCCAATGTTTTCCGTTTCAACTTCACATCAAGGTTGGCAAGCGGTTCGTCCATCAGCAGAATTTTTGGCTTAAGAACCAACGCGCGAGAAAGCGCGACAAGTTGCTGCTGGCCACCGGATAATTGATGCGGATATTTCTCAGAATATGCTTGCAACCCAAAATAATCAAGCATCTGGTGAACTGTTTCTTTGATATTTTTTTGTTTTTGTTCGGTCAATCCAAAAGCTATATTTTTATAAACGGTGAAATGAGGCCAAAGTGCCAAGTCTTGAAAAATAAACCCTAACTTTCTTTGATGTGGTGGAATGATTAAATGATTCTTGTTAGTCGCTACTTTATTTAAAATGGTAATAAGTCCACCTTGTGGTGTTTCCAGTCCTGCAATCAATCGTAAAATAGTTGTCTTGCCACTTCCAGAGCCTCCGAGCAAACAAGTCAACTGACTTCCGTCAATATCTAAAGATAAGCGTTGTAGTACCTGCTTGGCTCCATAAGAATGCGTTACTTCTGCCAGACTAATGGTTGACATTTTGGTAATGTTTAGAAAGTGAATATATGACAGTAATAATCAATAAAGTAATGAAAAAAACTATCAAGCTCATTGAGCTTATCAGTGCCTGGGGGGCGTTTGCCATCATGGTAAAAACTTTAATGGGTATTATTTCCGTACCAGGGGGATAAACCATGATAGTTGTCCCTAACTCACCAAAACAAAAAATAAAATTGATTATAAATGCTGTAAAAACTGTCGGCATAATCAAAGGAAACAAAATCATTTTTATTCGTCTGAATGGAACGATACCTTGAATCTGGGCCGCCTCATCTAAGGATTTTGGGATCTGCTTAATAGCATTTCCGATTAATTTAGCAGAGATAAAAGAGAATTTTCCAGCGTACCCCAACAATATGATCACATAGCTCGAATAAACTGCATCAAGGAAAGCCCGATTATAAAATTTAATTAAACTGATGCCGAAAATAGTTGAAGGAATAGCAAAAACGAATAATAAAAGCCAGATTAAAGATTTTCTTTTCTTTGTTTCAGCAGCGTATGCTGCAGAAAAACCAACAACAATGGTAATCAACGCACCAGCAAACGCCAATCCTATGGAATTGATAAACGTAGCTTTTAATAAATTAAATGCCTGAATGAATTTAGCTGTTCCATCCTGAAAGGATTGAATAAAAAGAGCAACAAATGGTAAAAGAACCGAGAGCAAAAACCAGAAACAAAGAAGACTCACGCTCAATCCCTTCCAACGATAAAAATGGTAGATTTTGGTTTTTATGCCCCGCCCATGAATTGATAAAAATGGCGCATTTGCCAAATATGCCTTTTCAGAAAGTAACAATAAGAGGCAAAGTAAAATAAGCAATGTGGATTGTAAAATTGCTAATGAATGATTATAAAATGCAGAAAACTGAATAAATATTTCAGTGGTAAAAACTTTTATACCAAAAAACGCAGGGACTGAAAATTCTGAAATACTGAAAATAAAAACCAGTGCCAAAGAGGTTAATAAGGCAGGTTTTACCAAAGGTAAAGTAATTTTGAAAATTACTTTACGATAATCAGCCACTATCTCTCCCGCTTCTTCCAACTGCGCATTAATGTTTGAAAAAGCATTACCGATTATGGCCATAGACAAAGGAGTATATATTGAGGTCAATACCAGAATGACACCGACATATGAAGCTAGTGAATCAGTATTCCCTAAACACAGATAAAAAAAATCATTCCAGGTGACCGCCAAAATATAAGGGGAAATAAACAAGGGAACGAGTAATGCAATTTTGAAGAAACCTTGGAAAGAAACATTTGTTTTGAACAACAAAAAACCAGATACGGCTCCCAATAGTGTCGTCAAAACTGCAATGACAAAAGCGATAGCGCTGCTTTTTGCTAACAAGAAAAAACTATCTTTGTTAATTAGTTGCAGATTCTCGAGCAATGAACTACTGCCAGTGTCTGGAAGCAGTGTAGAACTGAGTGTATAAAAAACCGGAAATACGATTAACAAGACAAACAAAACATATACTATTGAATACCAGAGACATTCACTTTTTCGCATGACTACCGCTGTGAGCCGAAATTACTTTTCCAGCCATCCCTTTAAATAAGCTTGGATATCCGTCAGCTTCTGCGCTGTCTTGTCATAATCAATGATCATGGGGACGATATTGTCTAGTGAAGGAATATCTTCTGGTGTATTGACACCTTTATGCAAAGGCATCTGAGCACAGGATTTTGCCAATTTTGCTTCGGTTTCCTTCCTTAAAAGGTAATCTATCAGTTTTTTTCCATTATTGGTATGCGGTGAGTTGTTTATCAGACTGACTGTATTCGGCATTATCAAACTGCCAATTCCATGCTGATCTAAAAATACAAAACCAATATTTCCCCCTTCTTTAATAGCTTCGTAGACATCATCCGTATCAGTCAGACCACAGGCAACTTTTCCTTGCACGACCTGCTTTTTCACATCCCCGTTGCTACTGGCAATAACCACATCATTGTTTTTTAAATCAGCAAGTAACTGTTTTGCAGTTTCTTCACCAAGAACAGAAAATAAAGCCGCAACGTGGAAAGTCGTTGTACCAAACAAAGGGTTTGCGATTGCAACCTGACCTCTATATTGTTCTTTAATAAGATCAAAGATAGATTGTGGAACATCTGTCTTTTTCAGCATATTTTTGTTATAAACCAAAACTCTCGCTCTCGCCGAAAATCCTGTCCAGTGGTCATCTGGGTCTTTAAAAATACTGTCGATATCATTAGCCATTGATGATGGGTATGGCGAAGTTATGCCTCTATTCTTCAATACAATCGCTCTAATAGGGTCACCACTCCAAAAAACGTCACATTGAGGATTATCTTTTTCAGCAATCAATCGGTTTAAAACCCCGGTAGATTTTGTTTCCTCGGTATCATAAACAGCTTTTATCTTGATTCCTGTCTGACTTTCAAAATCTTTTAAAATAGGCTCTGAAAATATCTGGTCTACAGTGGTATAAACAACAACAGTATCGGTATTTTCTGAGCACCCGGCTGTGATTAATGAAATGAGAATAGCAATTTTAAGAATTAGTTTGTTCATGCTGAAAGTATTTTGTTTGTTCGTGAAACCCAGGAAAAAGCCAACCTTAAAATATTTCTGTTCGAATCATTATTTCATCTTGCAGCCAAAAGACTTTTGGTGCAAATATTTATTATTGGCGATGCATCACTCGATGTGGTTGCTGACCATTTACCATAGTCCATTAATGCATTTAATAATCGTTCCAGCAAGTAAGTGCTTCAAAAATACCTTCCTTATGTAGTCATTTTTCAGTGGTAAATTTGGATTTTATATTTTTTTGCGGTTAATTTCCGTTGGATTTACCTGGCAGCTTTTTACAAGCGAGTTTTTTCGCCTGTAGAAATAATAGTCCGAAAGGGATATTTGCTACTCTACGATACTGGCTATGGACATGCTTAATAATCGCCCTCATAAAATCGAACATGAGTTGAGGATGTTCGGCTATCAGGGGGCGAATATCTTCTGCTTTAAGAAATGGCCCCAATCGATTGGATAGTCCAATCGGCTTTTTAAGTGATCATGCTGCCTTGTTCATTAAGCCACTAATTGCCGTGGCAAATTTAAATAGACTTCATCTGGCGTAAGATCTTCCAAAGC
>JALXCS010000210.1 GCA_026990815.1 Methylomonas sp.
AACCTCGATGAGCATCATGCTCCTTTGCGTTCGTTATTGTCTGAAAAATTTCAGATCATTGATGGGCAAACGGGGTATTCTTGAGCGTGGATAGTATAATTTCTTTCTCGTTCCTTTTTGACTGGCTTGCCAGTCTGGCAAAATATCAACGTTGCAAAATTCCGGTTCGTTTGGTTAAAGGCACTTATTGGGATCAGGAAATAAAATGGGTTTAGCAAAAAGGCTTGGAAGTTTACCCTGATTATACCCACAATACCCAAACGGTTGTTGCAATTCTGGAGTTGGGAAGGAAGCACCCTGGCTTTGAACACTACCGCAATATTTTTCTGGAATTATACTTTCGTGTTTAAGAATATCCGTTTAGAGTGAGTATATTTTGGTTAAGGGCGAGGTGTAAAGAAGCAGGAATAGCAGTCTATTTCAATGCTTTACACCGAAGGCCTTGACGAAAAGATGCATGCTATAAATGGGTATTCTTGAGCGTGAAAGCAACTGTGTTAAAAATCAAGCTAATTTTCCATGATCAGGATTCCAATCTACATTGTTTTTGATCATAGAATTAGCCCTTTTCATTCAACACTGATCCAATAAAACTATCAAATATCCAAAGCCGCCCAATTATACTTCAAAATATACCATTAAAAATCAATATAATATGACATATATTTTATGTGCATTCTTGATAGCGAATAGTATAATACGACTTAGAGAATGACTAACAGTAGCGGACTTGCAATGATTTCCTTTTGCTTAAAATTGGCAGGGGGTCGTATTGGACAAATCATGTGAAAAGATATAACTTCTATGTTAGAGTCGTATCATAGGGTATGACAAGTAACAGTCATCACATATTTCAGATACTTTAATAATACAATTATATCAGTCTGTATTTTGTGCGAATTTTATTCGCACAAAAAAAATGCTCATAAATTTGTATAACAGATAAATTGGTAGAGCATTAATTCAAGCCAAGTCGATCGCCATTATTTATAAAGAAGCATATATTCAATGCGTTATATAGCTTATGCTTTGTCGGGTTAAATACCATGAGGGAGAACGTATATGAGTAAGCGATTAATAAATGTGTTCAATTTGATGATACTTATCCTATTTTCATCAGGAATTTTTGCTGATGCCATTTTTCTGGATGATTTTCAGGATGGAGACTTTGATGGCTGGGTGAGTAATGATGGAGATGGATCAAGTAGGATTGTTAGAAAAAAAGGAAACTTGATGTTAAATATTAAGGATATGGATTCAGCTTCAGTAACTATCGATACTACAGGCACCTATGGGGTTGTAATTTCTCTTGATATGATGGCCGCTTCACTTGAAAAAGGCGAGCTCTGTCTTGCTGAAGCCGAAGATGTAACTATTGGCCAGCTTGGAAAAAAAGAGGCAAATGGCAAAGCCATGCACAAGATGGCTTTCAATGCAAAAGCTTTTGACAATAATCCGAATTTAACGCTGACGCTTAGAGCAGCAGGAAACCGCAATAGTGATTTTTGCTATTTTGATAACATTGTTATTGAATCAACTCCTGATAATTTGGTTCGTTATGAAGTCACCGCTGCTTATTTAAATGGCGCTAGTGATCAAACTTTTAGTACATCTGCTTTTTTGCCCCAAAATAGCAATCCTACGCTTAATACTTTTGAAGGAAAGTTGGAAATCAAGGGAGTTCCGACTTTTAAACGTCTCTATGGATGGTCTGGAAACATGCCTGCAAAACCAGCTCGATGGCCAAAGTTTGATGTGGAATTTGTTCAGCATGGAAATGAGCTTATTCCTGTAGATCGCCGCGGGATGCAATCCGTTTATGCTGATAATGCATGGAGCATTGCTGTTGGTGTCGGTGCGGTATGGGATGAAGCAGGAGATGGGGGAATGACCAGGGCAGCCTTCCCTTTTACTTTGGGCCAACGTAATGCAAACTGTGAACATAACGGTTTGGCGACTTTTCTTTTTGATGATGCCGGAAATATTTCAAATGTCCATATTCAAACGGTTGCTGAAACCTGCAAATTTTATGGTTTTGATATGTATGGAACTTTGAATGCTTTGTATGACCGACATCAAGTTTCAAATAAAACTCAAGTGATTAATGACTGGGAAAAAGAAGTTGCCAAAAATATACCCACCAAGCCATTAACTCAACTTGCTGTTAACTATCCGGGCGTTGATTTGAAGAATTATCATCCAAAAATTAAAACCGCAGATTTACACATGTACGGAGTGATTGTGGATGGTATCAATTATATTGATGGATGTTATACCCGGTATGGTAATCATCCTTTCTGCTCAGAAATGACCACGAGTCTATATTCAATGACCAAGTCAATTTATAGTTCGCTTGCCATCATGAGAGCAGAGAAATTATGGCCGGGTTTTAAAAACGAATCGATTGCTTCTCATGTTCCTGAGTGTAAAGATTCTGGAAACTGGGACGATGTATCCATCGAAAATGCTTTGGATATGGCAACCGGAAATTATATTCAACCGTGGTTTCAGTTTGATGAGCATAGTTTTTTTATGAAAAGGAAGTTTTTTTTGCAAGAATCACGTATTCAACGAGCAAATTTTGCGTGTAACAGATTGCCACGAAAGTCAATTCCAGGAACCCGGATGGTTTCTCACACTTCTGATCAGGAGTTGATAAGTTATGCTTTAACGAAAATGGCAGTCGAAATGTTTGGTGATGGCGCGGATGGTTTTAATGATATTGTTGTCCCAGTGTATGATGAAATTGGTTTGAGCAATACAATTCGAGGAATTCGAAGAACAAAAGAAGGGAATGCATGGGGTGGGTATGGTATGTCTGCTAAAGCCAACGATATTGCGTTAATCAGTGAATGGCTGGCTAGTGGTAAGGCTGAAGCAGGTGGCCTGATAGATAATGAAATGTTAGGAGATATTTTGACTGGAACTCCCCAAGGGTTGCATGCTGGACTAAGGTACTTCAATTATGACAACGGTTTTTGGCGTTATCATGTGGGAGAAAGGACTGCAATGGGAGTTTGTGGGGCCGACACGCAAGTACCCGTTATGTCTGGGTTTGGCGGGCATACAGCTGTGATCATGCCCAATGTTATATTTTATCAGATGACTGATGGTGGTGGCATTGGTTTTATAGAAACTATTTCCGATATTTTTAAAAACATTGATAATACATGTCCCTAGAATAATTAAAATTTGGTCATGTAGTTCACTCTAAAGCAAGTACAAATAAATTTTTGAATATGTTCATAAAGGAAGGGGGTTAGCTGTGGGTCATCTATCAACTTATGATTTTACTTTCGATGCTGATGTATTTAAACGACTGGCATTAAGCGATAGTGGTTTTGTTTTTGACCCAGTGACTGGCAAAAGTTATACAGTTAACGACACAGGAATTTGGCTGATAAAACAGCTTCAGAAAAATCCCAATTTGGATGCCTTGCATTCTCAAATTCTGCGTGAATTCGAAGGTGAAGCAACTGTAATTGAACGAAATGTTATGGAGTTCTTAGAGCAAATCAGGCAATACGTGCTCTAAATTCTTTTGTGATTCATTCATCTCGGGTTCGTATTGCAATAACTGGCCTTAACGCCAAACCAGATAACCCTAGTTCTGGCTTGGCTGTCGCTCGCTGTATCCGGGAGACGGCTGAGTTTAATGGCAAGATAATCGGGTTAAGTTATGATGTCATGGACCCGGGACTTTATCAGAATGAAATTATCGATTCAGCATATCTATTACCCTATCCCTCAAGCGGTGATCAAGTCTTATTGGATCGCTTAAAAGAAATTTATCATAAAGATCCGTTTGATATTCTGATTCCCTGTTTGGATGCCGAGTTACCCAACTTGATTAGGTTGCAAAATCATCTCCAACAAATAGGAATTGTTTTATTGTTGCCAAACGGTGAGCAGCTCAATAGACGGGATAAAAATAGATTGCCTGAATTAGCCGTACAGACAGGTGTTAAATCTCCAGAGATTACTCAAATTTCTCATCCTGGTTTTTTTTATACTTGTCATCAAAAAGGCTGGCAATATCCCTTAGTGGTTAAGGGTATTTACTATGATGCCGGAATTGCTTTCAATGCAGAAGAAGCTGCGGCCATTTTTCGGAAAATTGCGGCGGAATGGGGTTTGCCTATTTTGGTTCAAAGGTTTGTTGTTGGCGAAGAGTTTAATCTGACCGCCATCGGCGATGGCGCTGGCCGACTAAATGGGGCGGTTATGATGCGCAAGCGCGCAGTCACTGACAAAGGCAAGGCTTGGGCTGGGGTAACTATTCACGATGAAATTTTGTTGAACACAGCTGAGAAATTAATAACCGAATTGAAATGGGTCGGACCATTAGAAGTCGAAATGTTACGAACATCCCAAGGGGTATATCACCTTATAGAAATTAATCCTCGCTTCCCTGCATGGGTGTATCTTACAGCTGCTGCTGGTTGCAACTTGCCTTGGATGTTAGTTAAAATGATTCTAAGGGAAAAACTTGAAAATCAAAATCCTGAGATTGGGAAATATTACATTCGTTATTCGCAGGACAGTGTCATTGAGCGCTCTGAATTCGAAAGTATGACAATTTGGGGGCAGCGCAATGACGATGACAATAATAACTAGAATGAATAATGAAGGAAACCATGTCGGCCAGAAAAAATTGGATCAAACCAACCATCACACCCCATAGAGAAGGCATTCTAAATAAATTTGGCAGAATTACTGCGAAAGAGTTTATTGAAGGCATTGAAGGAATTCCTATTAAGGATTTAGTTAGTCAATACGGTTCCCCTCTTTTTGTTCTTTCTGAAAAACAACTTCGTTCAAATATCCGGCGATTAAAACAGGCCTTTGAAACGCGTTATCAACCAGTGATATTCGGCTGGTCTTATAAGACTAATTATTTGAATGCGGTTTGCGCCGTCCTCCATCAAGAAGGATCTTGGGCAGAAGTTGTTTCACTTTTTGAATATGAAAAAGCGCGCTCGCTCGGAGTCTCTGGAAACCGAATTTTATTTAATGGACCTCACAAAACTAAAGATACCTTAGCACTTTGTGTTCAAGAAGGAGCGCGCATTCATATTGACAACATGGATGAACTTTATTTACTGGAAGAAGTGGCACGTGCGGCAGATAAAGTGGTTTCCGTGACTATTCGATTAAATTTTGATAATGGATTTACTGAACCCTGGAGTCGTTTTGGCTTTAATATCGAATCTGGACAAGCGATTGATGCCGCTCGTCGAATCAGTAATAGTCAATGGCTGAATTTATGCGGTCTACATAGTCATATCGGTACATTTGTTCTTGAACCCAATGCCTATTCATCTCAAATCAAGATTATGTGCGAATTCATGGAGACTGCTGAACAGCAGACTGGCTGCATTATTGACAGCCTTGATGTTGGAGGTGGTTTCGCATCCCACCTCGACTTGCAAGGAGTGTACATTTCTACTGAGCAGACAATACCCAGCGTTGAGCAATATGCGGACGCTATATGCACAACGCTTTTAAGAGCAACAGCACAGAGGCGTGCTCAAAACAAGCCGCAACCAACATTAATAGTCGAAAGTGGACGTGCGGTTGTTGACGATGCTGAAGCGCTTATTTCCTCAGTTGTTTCGACCCGACGATTACCCAGTGGGAAGCCTGCTGCAGTTTTAGATGCCGGAGTCAATTTGTTATTTACCGCATTTTGGTATCATCACCGGGTACAGCCAACCCGCGCATTAGATGGGTTAGCCGAAGAAACAGTTCTTTATGGCCCTCTTTGTATGAACATCGATGTCGTCCGACAGAGTATTATGATTCCGCCATTACAAGTCGGAGATCAATTGATCATCACTCCAGTTGGTGCGTATAATAATACGCAGTGGCTTCAATTTATCGAGTACCGTCCGAATGTTGTTATGATCCACGAAGATGGTCAGATTTCTATTATTCGTAAGGCTGAGAATTTATCTTCTATGAACCAGCTTGAAATATTGCCAGATCATCTGCATGGAAATTTCAAGCTTAGTTAAATTAACGACAGGCTGGTATCGATCCTCTGATTTTGAATGGTTGTTTCCTGGTGTTAAGGGACTTTTACGTGGTTATGCGGAAATATTTTTTATTCCCGATGCGCGAATAGGCTCTTGCTTTTTACTCGCGACATTATGGTTTCCCAATACGGGTCTAGCAGGGCTGATGGCGGCAGTTACGGGTACTATTACAGCCCGAATTATGCAATTCAGTGAAACGCAGATTGATTTGTATACTTGCAATAGTTTGTTAGTAGGGCTTGCTCTTGGTGCAACCTTTCAGCTAGATGAGCGATTGATGATTCTAGTCTTTTTAGCAGCGATTCTTACTGTCTTTGTCACCGTTGCTATTGCAGATACATTGTGGAGATTTGAAAGATTACCTGCACTAAGTTTGCCCTTTGTTTTAGTCGCATTTGCAATGATCTTTGCCGCACAAGGGTATGGTGGTCTGACTAAAAATTTACACTCTACAATACCAATCAATTCATTTTTTAACGGTGTGACGGATCATTTTTTAACCTCTCTAGCATCCATTTTTTTTATACCAGACCCTTTGCTTGGCCTGGTTTTTTTTACGGGAATATTATTGGTGTCCCGTTACCTGGCATTTTTAGCTATTAGCGGCTATTTTGTTGGTCATACGCTTTATCACAACTTATCAGGACTTCCCTATTCAACATTATCAGATTGGGCTGGCTTCAATTTCACCTTAACAGCCATGGCGCTTGGCGGTATCTTTATGGTGCCAGGGATAAGAAGTTTCCTTATGGCTATGCTGGGAGCCGTGTTTGCTGCCGTGATCACAAGCTCGTTACAGACCTATCTATCAGTTTATGATTTGCCTGTTATGGCTTTGCCGTTCCTACTGATTACATTCACCATGCTCACGGCACTAAATAAAAGAGTTACCAGTACACCTCCTTTTTTGTTGCTGGATAGTCCTGCAATACCAGAAGCTTCATTGGAACGCTCCCGATTAGTTCAGGCGCGCGGTGGGCAATTTAACAGTATTCCGGTTTATGCTCCTTTTTTTGGGGAGTGGGCAGTTTATCAGGGATTTAATGGTCGGCATACACACTGCCCCCCGTGGCAACATGCACTGGACTTTATTATTATTCATGAAGGGAAAAGCTATCGAAATTCTGGGACAAAACAGGAAGATTATTATTGTTTTGGCGTACCCGTTGTCTCGCCGGTATATGGAATTGTAGTTCGTTGTATATCCAATCATAATGACAACATACCTGGCGAAATAAATACCCAGCAAAACTGGGGAAATCTTGTATTAATCAGTTTGCCCAACCAATGTTATGTTCTACTATGCCACCTAAAACAATACTCACTAGAAGTTGTCGAAGGACAAGTTGTTGAACCAGGGCAAATTATTGGTTGTTGTGGGAGTTCGGGGCGTTCACCACAGCCCCATTTGCATCTTCACATCCAAAAGGGCGCTAGCCTGAATAGTCCAACAGTACCCTTTCACTTAACCCAGGTTGCTACGGTAGATAAATCAGGAACAAGGGTGTTCAAGTTTTATAGTCGGCCTGAAGAAAATCAGAGGATTAGTTTCCCAACACCTAATCCTTATTTAAAAGCAGCCCTACATTTACCGGTCGGCAAACAATTTTATTACCGATACCGATTGAATAATCAAGATTGGGAGTCACGCATTGTTACGGTTATTGTGACCTTGGATGGCCAATTTCGCTTGAAAGTCAGTTCTGGAAGCGATGTTGCTTTTAATGAAACCGATCAAATGCTTGCGTTTTATGATCGTAGAGGTGGCCATGATTTGTTTCTGGATCTTTTTATTCTTTGTTTAGGGGTGACGCCTTTTGGAGAAAAAGTACTGTCGTGGCAAGATCATCCTTCGAGACGATTATTTCCGCAGTCAACAATAAAGTATTTTGTTGAAAATTTTTTTCATTGGACAAATAAAGGCTTGTTGTCTAGTTACCAGCGATATTGGCAGGAAAACCAAAATACTTGGCTACAAACAGCGGAGCATCAACTCAATGGGATAGTTAGAAGGCAGTCAATTCATACACAAGCAATCATAGCGTCAGAAAAAGGCTGTACCCAACTGGTTCTGAATGGCAAAAATATCCGTCTTGAGGCTGAATTGTGTGGAACAGGCTTGGAAAACGATATTGGTATACCGCAGCACATCACAAATGTTTATTCGTTATTTGAGAAAAGCAATGAGACCACGTTGCATTGATCATCTTATTTTGTATATGTGTATTTATGTCTCTGTGGCCGCTGCAGAGGATAGTTGGAAATTTCGGTTAGATCTTCAAGGAGAAGGTGGAGGATACAGGAATTCATTATTCCGTAATTATTATATCGCTGGAGGCGCATATATTCATGCTGATCACAATAGGGGTGGTGTTTCTTTAGGGTATAACCGAACCCGTATTGATTTTAAATTCGGTATTGGAGATATCTATCAAGAAGACTATTATGCCAGTGGCCGCCTATATTTTAAGCCCCCGGTTTTGGAAGGTGTTTTTACGACCCGTTTTGATTTTTACCGAATTAATAATAATGATCCGGGCAATTATACGGATGATGTTATTATTCTCGCACCCCAGATTTCATGGATGAATCAGAATCAATCTTTCTATCTGGATGTTGGTTATGTCCGTTCAATTTATCGCAGGGATTTGGATGTTGACCAATTAACACCTACTATTGGTTTCGCTCTTAATGACGGCCATGACTGGATACAGTTACGTACTTATTTGATCAAATCCTCAAATTCGCTACGTTCACAAGGGAAAGCGGAGACTGTTGCCGTTGACGCAAAATGGACCCACTTTTTTGGACAGGATAAACCATTGGGATATTTGGAAAGCATCAGGGTTGGTTTGTTAGTTGGGGAGCGAGTTTTTGCCGTCGATGGCGATGCTATTGATGTCTTTAATCTTTCTAATACCCAGAAAGGGACAATATCATTAATAACCCAATGGGCTTTGACTGAAAAACAAAAAATTTTGTTGGGGATGGCGCTTAGTCGCTATAAGAATGGATTTATAAATGATACCTATACCCTGCCAGTCGGATACGCCGGTTATTCAATTTCATTCTGATTGTTTACGAAAGATATTTAAAAATGAGGAAACAGTACAATGAAAATACAACGTAAAGTAGTGGCTATAAATGGACTATCAGGTTTTTTCGTTATTCTTTTAGCTGCATCGCAATCTATCTCTAGCCAAACCATAAGTAACGAAGGCTTTCGTTTTGAAGAAAAATCATCTTTAGTGAATTTCACTCGAGCAGGCGGCGAGGGGCTGGGCGGCGCCGCTTGGCTGGATTATGACCAGGATGGTGATTTAGACCTGTTCTTAACGGGCGGAGGCAGTTTTCTAAAGTTGACTCCAGGAGTTTCTCAAAATGGATTATTTAAAAATAATGGCGATGGAACATTTACTAATGTTAGTAGGGAGGCTGGAGTTGCCAGAGGTGGAGGCAATTCTGGCGTAGTAGTTGGCGATATCGATAATGATGGATATCCGGATATTTTCCTTTCCGGGGAGGGGCATGTAGTCCATCCTTTCTATAAGAGCTTTAGTAAGTTATTACACAACCAGGGTGATGGAACTTTTCGTAATATTATTTTCAGTTCTGGAATTAAGCCTTTTGGAGGTACGGAATGGAGTGCTGCCATGGCTGATATCAATAATGATGGTTATCTGGATTTGTTTATTTCAAGCCCTGGACACATTCCTTATGTCCGAGGTTTTGGGGCAAGAGGGCGGTCATTCCCAAACCGGCTTTATCTTAATAATGGTGATTTGACGTTTACTGATATTTCGCATTCGGCTGGAGTTACTGGCCTTTATGTGGATGAATCGACTGGTCGTATTACAAGTGACGGCGCGTGTGCAGTTGGATTTAGTGATTATAATTTAGATAATTTGCCTGATATTTTTGTTGCAAACTGCAACGCATTTAATGTGGATCAAATGGGGAAGGTTTATGGTAATGCTCTGCTCCGGGCTACACCATTCAACTTATATCGGAACAATGGGGACAATACTTTTACGGATGTGGCGATAGATGCAAGACTGGATATACCAGGCTTTTGGATGGGGCTTGCGTTTGGAGATTTTGATAATGATGGCCAAATTGATTTCTTTGCAACTAGTTCAGGAACAGCTTCAAATTTTATGGCTGTTCATGCGTTAATGCATAACAATGGAGATGGCACCTTTACCGATGTTGCTGAGAAAAATTTATCTGAAACTCCATTTTCGTGGGGGACTACCGCTGCCGATTTTGATAACGATGGCGATTTGGATTTGTTCAAGGTTGGATCGCTTCCTCCTTTTAATGTAAGAGGAGCTGCTGCAAGCCCTGGGGAATTTTTTCGTAACGAAGGCAAAGCAGGTTTTGTTCTAGATTCAGATGCTGCAAATATTGATTTACGGGAAGACTATACGACTGGTGTCGCACAAGGAGATTTTAATACTGATGGATTCCCCGATATCGTGGTCGTTAGATCTGCTTTTCAATTTAATCTACCTGCCTGGTACAATTTCAGTTTTGATATTCCCAATGGCCAGCCGGTATTGCTTCAGAATAAAGGGAACAATAATGACTGGATAACCGTCAGACCAGTTGGAACAATGAGTAACAGCATGGGGATTGGTGCGCGAATCGAAATATTTTCTCCGTTGATGCCAGATAACCGTCAGGTCAGGGAAGTTCGTGCTGGCAGCAGTTTTGCTTCTTCAGAAAGTCCTTGGCCTACATTTGGCTTAGGTCTTGGTCCGAATCCTGGCTATTCCTTGAAGGTGAGTTGGCCATCTGGGTTGGTGGAGGAGTTTCCATCTGTACCGACAAGACAAATATTTGAAGTGATAGAAGGCAATGGAATTGCTCTTACCATTAATTAATGCCCTTCTTAAAAATTTCTTTGGAGTTCGCCTATTCTGCAAGGCAAAAGAAACTTAAAATTAAGAGTAATTTCTCAAAATTATGCGGTGGCAAGATTAATCGGAGAAGAACGGAAGCGGATATTTATCCTCAAACCGATAAGGCACATTGATGCCAAAGATAAAATCATTCGCTTCATCGGTGAGTCCAAAAGCAACGAAAGGTTCTACAAACAATGCTCTAGTTAATTTGATAGTCGAACTAAATTGGAGCGAGCTGATATCCTGCGCTGAGCCAGGTATTTCTTTTCCATTAATTTCGTTTCGTAACATTGTCGTGCCACTTAAGGCTACTGCGACACTCACTCGGTTATTCAAAGAAAAACCGCCCCCAAGGGTATATGAAATCTGATCGCCAAGATCGACCCCTCGTGCTGGTAATGTTGAGGTATAACCGATTGATCCGAAAAAAACTACTGGGTCAATCGTTTTGGTCAGAGACATGCCGGCCCCAATATTCCAAAACCCGGAACCCAATCTTTTTTCCTCCTTACCCGTTGGAGCTTTGGCATTAAGGTTGACGGTAATACCTGGGGCTGATCCAGTTTCATGGTAGGCAGTATATCTAAGTGATCCGCTGATATCTCCTAGTCCAATAAAATTATTATGCTTTACTTGATTTTTCCCTTCTGCTGGAACAAAAGGGGCAAAGTCCCCTTCCTGCTCATTATAACTGAAAGGAATCGAGAGGCTTAGAGCAAGGTCGTCTATGATGCCATAGCTAATACTAACGCTAGAATCAACCGATCGGGAAATTAATTTAGGGCTAACTTGTTTGTTTTCTTCAGGACAAAACACTGAACCAGGTTGTGGATTAAAACAGGCGGTGCGTGCTGTATCTTGCGCATAACTTAAATCAAATTCTACTTCAACCTCACCTTTTTTAAATAATACTTTTTGCCGTCTCAAAAAGGTATCCAGCTGTCTTTGCATATCGGCTTCTTCTTCTTCTCTATCTCCTTCAGCTAGACCACCCGAGTCTTTTTCAACCTTTGGTTCATTTTCAGTCTCGGGAGTAGCTTCTGCAACTTGGGTTTCGGAGGAAGGCTTTTGTTTAAGCAGCTTTCGCATTTGCGCTTTTAGAATCTCAACCTCCTGCTCCAGTTTCTCATATTCTTTTTTTGGAACATATTCCGCCATTGTTTGAGATGAATTTGGCTGGATTAATGTTGTTCTATTCAAATGTATTCTTTTTGGAACAGCCCTCTTTGAATTTTTGGCAGGTATTTTAACAACATGGGTCTGGTCAGCTAGGCCAGCTAGTGTCAGACGTTTAAGTGCTCTTTCAAGATTTGCTTGAGAAGAAAAAGCACCGGCTGCAACTTTATAGCCATTTTTTCCGGAAATAATTCTTGTTTCAAATTTTAGTTGACGTAGTTTTGTGGCAGCTTGTTTTGCCTCTTCAATAGTGGAAAAAGTACCTAAATGAATTCCATGTAGTGTAGTCTGGTTTTTGGCTGCTATCGTCGATGTTGAATAAAGAACTAGTACTATAGAAAGTACCATGACGGACAAAAATTTTTGAAAATAAACTAATACTTCTAAATTTGTGTCAAGGACGAGTCTGGAGGAATGTGTTTCAGATAAGTTAAGCAAAATGTGATTCATAATTATTCTTCTTATTGTAAATGCTAAAGATGGGTTTAAATCGAAAGATCTTCGCTAGCGTACCCCAGATCGTCGAACCAAGTTAACAGAATAATTTCGTATTCTACTTGTTCCCAAAATAACTCTTCGCAAGTCGGGGCGAACATAATCGTCAGGTCGTGAAAGAGCCAAAGGGTAACGGAGGATACTTTCCTCACCAGATTTTCCAAGGGCGAATATAATGCCACCATATTCCTCTTTGAAATGAGCAATGCTCATGCGAAGGTTTCCTCGACCGGGATCTGCCAAAAAAACCCGGCCACCGGCTATACCTCTTAAGACTGCAAAATGATGATAACCAAATGGTTCTACATAGACAATGACAGGTGCTTGAAGTTGACGTAGTTGCTCAATTGTTAGTTTAAAACCAGCCGCTTTATAGCCTTTTTTTTGGGCTGCGTATTTCAAGTCCAAAAGCGAGAATCCAGCTTTCTTTTTGCGCCTTCGTTCCTCTTCAGATAATTTATCAGTCCGAACTTTGAGTATATCAAGTATATCTTGTTCGGATAGGCTCTCTCCGTAATAAAAGGCCATTAGAGTGGTTAAGGCTGCAGCGCCGCAAGAGGCATCGAGTTTTTGTTTCACGACATGTTTGTCGCGAAGTTCTATCCATGTATGACGTTTTACTGATTGAGATTTTGAAGGGAGTGCAGTGCTGCCGTGGGCTGGTTGGGTTTCATGAGCAAAGACTACATGATTATTAATCGTAAGCAGTACGATCAAGCATATGATAAATGGGCTTGGTTTAACCATCCAGGTATCATGTGTTATCGAATTAACTGCTGCACCTCTATACATGCTCTTAATACTAACATGAAAATTTATGAGTTTATTCGGTTTTTATGCGTTATTTAGTCTGTACAAACACGTAATTGTGTATTAATGAATAATTTTTCAGGAGTTTTTTTTGGTTCTTGTTAATAATTCTAATTGATAATTGTGGGCCCGAGGTTTTAATAAGCCTTTATGTAAAGGAAACCGCCATTAGAAGTCAATGAATTAACGTTAAAATATGATTGAAATTTGGAACCGACAATGCTTCTAAAATCATTAGATGTTACTGATAATTAGTTTGAAACATTTTAGCTGGGTTGGAAGAACCATAAAAGTGTTTTTTCCTAAAAACCCTAGCAAACAAACTATGTTGAATTTGGTTTGCTAGGGAATTTTACGCAATCTATTCCCTCAAAAAGGGCTATGTAGAATGCTTTTCCTGAAATGCTGGTTTACCGAAATTAGAAACCAACAACACTCAGGAATTGGGCTGAAGTAACAGGTGCTTCATTTGATACAGTGAAAATTGAGATGCTACCACTACCAGCTAAAAGGAAAGAACACAGTGAAACGCCTCCACCTTCAGTATTTGTTCCTGTATTGTCACAAACAGTTCCGCCTTCAGTAGCGGCCAGTTCTGCATTTTGAACAGGAGCAGCTTGAATATTTCCAAGAGCACGGAAATCTTCCGCCATTACAGTAGTTGACAATGCAATAGCCATAGCACCAGCTAATAAAGTTACTTTTTTCATTATTTTTTCTCCTAAGTGTTTATAAAGAAATGAGAGTCGTTTATTATTTTTTACTCTCAAACTAACTGGAGTTTCCTAGATTTTTCTTTGTAACTTTGAGGATTATTTAACCGCAGTTGGTATCTATAAGATTAAGAACTCCAATTAATGATAATTATCCTTTCATTACGCTTACAGGTTCAAAATCTAAGAAACTTCAGTTGCAATTACTCTAACACCCAGAAATAGTTGCTACAAAGAATTTTTCAGTAGTCAGAATTCCCATGGTATTTCATGGGAATATTAATGCTTAAAATACAACACCTTATGTGGATAAGCTGGAAAATTGTAGGCATATAATTACGCTATTTTAAGCATTGGATGATGCAAAAGATAACAGAATTGTTCTGTGTCGATACTGAAAAATCAGTCCGAATTATAAAAAAAGGGCTAGTGATAATCCAGCCCAGTTCAAAGTTCTTAAGCATTTAGAATTAAATTACCTCCCACACCTAAAAAAAGTATTTTTAGTCGTATCTTTTCGCTCGGGCCATCATTGTAAAATCTTGGAATAAATTGCGATTTCTTGCAATTCTACGTCTTGCCTTACACGAAAATTTATATACTAATTAATGGGCATTCTTGGGCGCGAAAGGTAGAGCTTGTTATTCCTGTGCATTTTTTAATTGTTCTCTCGTAATTTGACACTCCAAATGCCAAAGAAAGCACTAATAAATAACCAAACCGATGCGGGAAGAGGTACGAAAGTAGCCCGTACTGCCCATCGTGAGTCTGGTAATTCTACGATGCTGCGTCTAAATAAGTCGCCATGTGGTCCGCCAAAGACAAAACCATTATCAATTATCTCTCCAGCTACCAATAAATCGAACGAGTCTCCAACATCAGGTTTAAACGCCAGGACAGAATCATCTGGAGATAGGATATCATCTACCAATTTGATAAAGAACGCCCCATCAAGAATAGCCGTCTGCAAGATTTCCAGAGTATCATATTCCAATCCTTTGATATTTCCAGCAATTTTTACAGTGGTGATTCCTGTTGCTGTTTGGGTGAAGTTACCATTGAATCTATTTGTTTCAGTATTATTGAATATATTGCCTTCTTCCAGTTCACCGCCAATGAGTAAGTTTGCACCCTGGAGTGATAAAACACTTGCATTAGTAAAGTTAGACTTTATTAAGATCTGTTTTCTAGGCTCTCCATCAGTAATTTTATATAGCTCTGGTAAATCAACAATGAAAGCACCCGTATTGAGAACCAAGCCGGGACCGGTAATCGAGCGGCCTACCGCTTTGGCAGAAAATACCCCTTGTATGAATAAAACTGAACCACGGGAGATATCAGATCCTTCGGCAGGACCATTTGCTAATATGATACTCCCAGCTTCCCAACTTGATTGTTGTCCACCAGCCACAAGAATCCGCTCACCACGGATAACCTTGAAACCAGTGCTTTCCATTTTTAATCCACCGTTCGCAAGTAAGAGTGCAGGCGGAGCAGTTCCGATAGCTGGACCTCCGATAATCCCTTTGCGAAATATTGTCTTATCTGCAACCACCACAGCCCCAGAACCTCCCAATGAGCCACCATCTAGGATTAATGTTTGTAAATCGCTTTGTGGAGCATTGAAGTTTGCAGTCCCCCCGCCAGTAATAGTTGTTTGGCGGACGTTGTAATTACCACCAATATTGACAGTTCCTCTAAGGCGGCCGAATTCTACGTTTTCTCCAGTAATACTCGAACTTGGCAGTAATTCGTACTGCCCACCTTTAAAAGTAATTTTTCCTTGTTCTCCAGAGACAAAAGCACCGGAACTCGTTCCACCACCGTTAAGTATTAACTCTCCTATCTGGGCACCCATAAATCCATCGTTGTTTACTTGAGAATTTATGGTAACGGCTTTATCGGTTCCGCTTAAACTGGCAACAAAAGCACCTTGATTGTCAAATTTTCCCTTTCCGGCAATTAGACCCATTTTGGCATTATCCGCTTTAGCGATAAAAAGTGCATCGGCTTCATTGATGAAACCGGATTCACCAGAAAATGACAGGCGAAAGTTATTGCTGTTCCAATTTGCAGTTTGATTTTTGCTATTAACAACAATAGCACTGTCCTTGAATACCATTGAGCCGTTTCCACCCAACTCCATTCCGCCAGCAGCTAGGATTTTACCATTTCCAGAAACAGTGCCCTGCTTCCAATTAAAGATGCCATTGACTTTTAAAGTATTGGTGTTGGTATTGAGGGTGCCCCTGTTAAAATTAAAAGTTTGAACTTGATCTTCAAAACTTTTATCCAGATTGATTCCCAAAAAACCAGTTCCGTTTACGGTGGCATCGTAATGATCAATATTGGGATCTCCGCCTTCCCAATGATCGATAATTGACCAATCGCCATTTTTAAAACTATTTCCTTTCCAAGTTAAAGACGCATCTGCAGCTTTAACGCTTAAAGCATTGAGTCCAATGATTGAGGTTAAAACTATAGTTTTGGTGATTCGAATGGTTTTTATGGTGTGATTCTTTTGGAACAAGGTAACGGAAAAGTTAGGTTGACCACGAAAAAAATTAAAGTACATATTCCCTCCCACTATTATTATATATTTTCAATATACTTCAGTTGTTTGGACTCCAAGTAAGACCAGACATCAGAACCAAAAAAGGCTTAAGCTATTATTACGCGGGGTAGAGAATTAGCTGCTTTTGCTTTCATCAACCAAGAAGTTATGGATAGTTTGTAAATTCACTTAGTAAAGTTTTAGGTGCCACATCATTATTGCCCTGAGAGCTTGTGTACAACTATTGGTCCCACAATACAATTGATTTCAAAAGAAAAACAGGGTATTAGGAGTTTTTGTGTAAGAACAATGTTTAATGTTATTTTAAAGTGCTTGAAATTATGATGTTTTATTGTTCCCCGTTACTACAGCTAACCTAATTTAGTACTGCTTTTTCTCTACCTGCAAAAACAGGTTACTCTATAAAGATGCTGTATTCAATAGCGGCCCAATAATGATTAAGAGCTATTTCCAAATAAGAATAAACCGCTTTACCATAATATCTTGCAACCAAGCGTCACTATTTTGCTGTTATTAGTACGGCACTGGGCAATAAGCTTAGATCAATCCTGGATGTGATAACAGTATTTTTATGGGCATAGCACAAATTGATGTAAATAATTCTTTCAATAAAACAGTAAGTTTGTTAGTCTTTCTCGAAACAACATGGGAAGGGTGTGCAGACATGTCAGTGAAGATTGTATCCAGTAATGACGAAGGTTTCGTGCTTGAATTGAGAATTCCATT
>JALXCS010000211.1 GCA_026990815.1 Methylomonas sp.
TCATAATATCAATGTCTTGGGGGCGTTGGATGAGTTAGCTGCATAATCAATCGCTATTTCATTGTTTTTATTGATTCTTAGATTTGATCGCAAAAAACTGTTGCAACAGACCATTTTCAGATAGTCCCACCAAAAAAAGGTGATTTTCATCAGCAAAAAGTCCATCCGTCCCGGAGATCGACCATTTTTGGGTGCCTCTGAGTTTTTCCTGAAAAATAATCTGATCAGCTGTTGCATTTAGTATCATAATACCCGCAGGGTCTATGGCTTGTGCAATACTGGTTGTTTTGCCTGTTTGGTGTTGAATAATTTGCGCTTCACGCATGATGGGCGGTAGATTTTCCAAACTGCTAATCAATTCACCGGTTTGAGAAAATAGCAGTGCAAATCCTTTGCCATTATTGTTGGTGCCAGTGATCAAGAAACGATCCAAGGCAGATAAAAAGGCCACATTGTAGGTATAGTATTTTATTTTATTGGCAATTTGTATCGGTTTTTTTAGCATTCGGCCTGTTTCAGGGTCAAGTACAGCCATCATCAGCAAACTCCAGGTTTTGTCGTCTACAAAACGCTGCCAAACCAGCATTGCTGTTTTTTTTGAACCAGCGGTCAACGGCCACCAATCTCGAGTTTTTTTGCTGACAGCAACAGCCACAGAATGTTTGAGCTCTCCTTTGTCAGTGTATATTTTTGCGAGAACATCATCGCCAGAACCAAGATTTTCAACACCACCCCCTGTGATCCATTCGTCAGAATAGAAAACAACAAATCGATTATTGACAGCAGTAACGTGACCAGAATGGCCTCCGTCTTGAACCAGTTGTGGGTACGGTTTGACTGGTTTTAAAGCCGAATCATAAATTCCGAATCGTTGCGCTACATTTCGTTCGGTATTCCATCCATCTTCCATGGTGATCATGATATAACCATCATCTGTTATTGTAGAGCTAGCGGGTTCTTGGGCTTCTGGGTTCGAAATCAGCGTTTTGGGCTGAATGATAGGCTTTGAGGGGTCAATTAAGGAATAGTAGATATCATGCGTCCAATTGCCATTTTTGTCCTTTCCCGATGGTGGATTTCCAGAGCTTGACCAAGTCAAAAGCCATTGACCATCAGGGCGTTTTAAAAAGTTAATTCCATGTTGATAGGAGCGGGCATCCTGGGCGGTGCTGACATTTAAAAGACCACAGAAAAGGATGAAAATAGAAATTAGCTTTAGTGGAAGCATCGAAGTGGCTTGATGATAATTCATGAAAAAATAGATTTTTATTGACAGGAAAAAATTATTGGAGATATTGGCCCTAAATAAGTTCAATAATAGAAACTCAGGTGGAGAGGCTATTGTTTGGAGCGCAGCTAAAGTCTCTACTACCGAGAATCAGCAAGTTTTAATGCAGCCTGATACAGGGTTCTTTTTTTTAAGCCGGTTAGTTCTACGGCGATTGTAACAGCAGATTTTATGGTGCATTCTTTTAATAAAGTGCGCAGCATCTTTTCATGTTCAACTGAAATATCTTTGTTTTTATCTATGGTTTCAGCACCGGTAACAATAATGACAAATTCACCACGCTGCATGTTTTTGTCTGTTTTGAACAATTCAACCATTTGACTAATAGTTGAATTGACTACTGTTTCATATATTTTTGTTAATTCCCTAGCGATGACAATGCGGCGTTGACCAGGTAATATTTCAGCCATGTCAATGATTGTTGCCTGAATGCGATGGCTTGATTCATACACAATCCAAGTACAAGGGCAATCCAGTTTTTCCTGAAAAAAACTTTTACGTGCCGAAGAAGTGCGGGGTAAAAAACCTTCGAAAATAAACCGGCTGACTGGCAACCCTGATGCTGAAATTGCGGCTATCAATGCGCAAGCTCCTGGGATTGGTGAAACAGTAATTCCAGCATTGTGTGCCAGCTTGATCAAAGGTTGTCCAGGGTCACTGATCAATGGTGTGCCGGCATCAGAAACCAGTGCTAAGGAAAGCCCTTGTTGTATTTTTTTTATTAATATTTCGGAAGCATCGGCTTCATTATGTTGGTGCAGGGGAGTCAGTTTGTTAGTAATTCCATAACGCTGCATTAATTGGCGGATATGTCGGGTATCCTCAGCCGCAATCAAATCAACGGACTGTAATAATTCGATGGCCCGAAGGCTAATATCCGATAAATTGCCTATTGGGGTTGCAACAACGTATAATTTTCCATTTTGTACTGGCATTGTCATAGTATACTTCCTGAGTCCAATTGTGCGTAGCTTGCTGCTTGTTAATTTTTATGAAATCTATTTATATTGTTATTTTTGCGTTATTTTTTTTAGTTATTTCCGGATGTGTCAGTTCTTCTAAAAAACCGCCTTCCTCAAAAGAACTTGCAACAGCCGAAAAATTGATGCGCAGTGGCAAGTCCAAAGAGGCAACAAAATATTACCAGCGTCTTGCCGATCAGCAATCCCCTTATCAGAATCAATATCGTTTAATGGTGATTGAATCACTAATTAAATCCGGCAAGACCGATGATGCCATGGCATATGCTAATACCATAGATACGGCCCAATTAACTCCTCAGGCCCGGGACAAGTTAAAGCTACTTTATTCACAAATCTATTTGAGCTCCGGTGATACGGAAAGAGCACTGGCAATGCTGGACAAAATTTCTTTGCAGAATTTTAACCGGGATGATCAGATAAGCTATTTTCAATCCAAGGCTTTTGCTTATTCTTTAGCCGGGGATTTGCTCGCCAGCGCCAAAGAGCGAATCAAGTTGGCTGAGAACCTTCAAGACCCCCAGAAGATTTATGAAAATAATACCGCAATTTTGGAAACATTAAGTCTGTTACCTTCTCATGCACTGCAAACAACTGAAAATTCACATGATACTTTAAGTGGCTGGATTGCCTTGACACGGTTGTTGAAGCTTCGAAACTCACCTGAATTTAATGCTGCACTCAATGAGTGGTATCAAATGTACCCGAATCATCCTGTTACCAATTCTGCTTTTATTGAGGAGTATCTACTAAGTTCCAAGCACGTTTTTGAATTACCAAATTCAATTGCTATTTTGCTTCCTGAATCAGGTGGGTATGCCAGAGCTGCGCAGGCTGTACGGGAAGGTTTCATGGCTGCGTATTATAATCAACCCGATAATGGCGATAAGCCAGATATCAGGTTTTATGATACTGCAGCAAACAACATTGTTGCCATTTATCAGCAAGCGGTTGCTGAAGGTGCGGAATTGATTATTGGTCCATTAAGCAAGGATAAAATTCAAACATTGGCTTCGTCAGCTGATTTGACTGTTCCGGTTCTAGCCCTGAATCATATTCCCGGTTTGCATCATCCTAAGCTATATCAATTTGGCTTGAGTTTACTTGATGATGCTGGGCAGGTCGCAACCAAGGCCTGGCTGGATGGACATCGAAAAATACTTATATTAACTTCGAATACTGGTTATGGACGGCGGATTACCAAATATATTGCTGGGGTCTGGAAAGCCATAGGTGGTATTGTTCTAGAATCCCAGACATATGAAGCGAAAGAAGCAGACTATTCAAAACCGATTAAAGCGTTACTCAATCTTGATGAAAGTGAACAACGATACAAGAAAATACGGCGGGTTGTTTCTACAGTCCAATTTACGCCCAGAAGGCGGGTCGATGTTGATGCTATTTTTATTTCCGGTTATCCGCGATCTGCACGTTTGATTAATCCTCAATTGAAATTTTATAGAGCCAAAAATGTACCGGTTTATGCGACACCTAGGATATACAATGGCAGGCCCAATCCAGGACAAGATAGCGATTTGGATGGTGTCCAGTTCTGTGATATTCCCTGGTTACTTGATGAAGATTTCGAAGGTGAACTGAGTATGGATACTTTACGCAATACCTGGAAACAATTTCCCAGTATTTATTTACGGCTGATTGCGATGGGTATCGATGCCTACAACATCGTAGCGCACTTGGGAAAAATGGAAGGTATTCTCTATCGGGGCGCCACTGGTAATCTGTTACTCACGGGCGATAATCGCATCAAAAGGCAATTATTGTGTGCAAAATTTATCGATGGTATACCTCAACAAATGGAATTTCCTGAGAACAGCAGTATTTATTATGAAAATATTTTTGAGCAGACTGAAACGACTGAAGCTGTTTCGAAGGATGACTAATAAACCGGCGCATCTTGCCCAAGGTGAAAAAGCGGAACACATGGCGCTGCAATACTTACAAGGCCAAGGTTTGACAATAGTCAGTCAGAATTATCGCTGCAAGCAAGGTGAAATTGATTTGATTATGCATGATGAAGATTTTTTGGTTTTTGTCGAAGTCAGATACCGCAAGAACGGTCAATATGGTAGTGCGCTTGAAACTATTACCCCAGTAAAACAATCCCGTATAATAGCCGCAACTCATCATTATCTGGTTAGTCACAGACTATCTAATCAGCCAGTTCGCTTTGATGTCGTCGCGATGACGGGGGAGAAACAATTGAATTGGGTGAAAAACGCATTTCAGGCAAGCTTTTAGCTCATGAGCATACAAAACAGAATCATCAATCACTTTTCCGATAGTATTCAGGCCAAGCAGGATTCCATGGAACATCTGCCCGAGAGTATTGAATTTGCCGCTCAGAAAATTGTCAATGCCCTGCTCAATGACAAAAAAGTGCTGTGCTGCGGCAATGGGGGGTCTGCTGGAGACGCCCAGCATTTTTCTTCAGAAATGTTAAATCGCTTTGAGCGGGAGCGACCAGCATTGCCGGCAATTGCCTTGACAACTGATACTTCCACAATAACCTCGATTGCCAATGACTATCATTTTGATGATGTTTTCGCAAAACAGCTTAGGGCACTTGCCCATGACGGAGATATTTTGCTGGTTTACACGACCAGCGGCAATTCTGGGAACATCGTCAAGGCAATTAGCGTGGCACATGAAAAAGAATTGAATGTGGTTGCCTTGACCGGCAAAGATGGGGGGGCAGTTGCAAATCTGCTGAATGAAAATGATATTGAGATTCGGGTGCCATCGCTTTCAACTGCGCGAATTCAGGAAGTGCACTTGTTGGTTTCCCATTGTTTGTGCGATTTGATTGATTTTCAGTTATTTGGTGGTTAATGCAATGAGGCTAGTATTTTTATTTTTGATAGCAATATTGTTACCGGGATGTTCTTCAATTGTTGCTACCGGCAGTGCAGAAGCAACAGGACTTGCTTTGCTTCATGACCGGCGTAACAGCGAAGCAATACTGCTGGATGAGGCAATTGAAATACAGGCAGATATTGAACGCAACAAACATGAATCACTACGAAAAAATACCCATATCAATGTTACGGCTTATAATGGCAAGGTGCTGGTAACCGGTGAAGCAGATAATATTAAATTTCGGAATGAAGTGCTTAATCAGATCCGCCGTATCAATGGCGTTAAAATAGTTTACGATGAAATTACCATCGAACCAAGCAGTTTTCTAAGCGCTCGTAGCCATGATGCTTTTATTACCACTAAAGTAAAAAATGTTTTAACCCAAATCAAACACATTCCTGGTTTTGACGCGACGAGAGTTAAGGTGGTCACTGAAAAAGCCATCGTTTACTTGATGGGTCTGCTTCACGAAAAAGAAGGTAAAGCTGCGGTTGAAAAAGCACGCCGGGTAGAAGGTGTGAAAAAAGTCGTTGCTGTTTTCGAATATATTAATTAGTTCCCTCGGATTTGATTATTGCCATTAATCAAGAAAAGCCATTACTTCACGCCACCAAGAATTATCCGGGGAAAACGGCACGGTATTGTGTCCTGCATCGGGGAATGCCCATATTTTTTTTGGAGTCCGAATGGAGTTGTAAAGATTTAATGAGCTGGAATTCGGGATGACTTCATCCTTTCCAGCCATTATGATAGCGATTTTTCCATTATATTGTTGAAGATTATAAGCATTGTCGAAACGATCCAGAAGCAATAGTTTGGGTAACAGAAACCAGTAATGGTGCTGAGCAATATTTGTCATGCTGTCAAAAGGGGTTATTAAAGCAATTGCTTTTACCGGGACTTGAGGTGTCCTGACAAGGCCAGCCACAACGCCGGTTCCCAGTGATTCTCCCCAAAGAAAGAGTGGACCATCAAAATCATTGAAAGCTTTTTGGATTGTTCGGATGGCTTCCTCAAGTATGGTTTTTTCTGATGGCGTTCCAGTTTTGGCTCCATATCCTGGATATTCGGCTAAAATCACGCGGTAACCAAGTTTTTCCAGCGCATCAAGAAAATAAATTCTGCCATTGGCAGAACCGGCATTGCCATGGAAAACAATCACAGTTCCCTCGTTTGTAGTGGCATTTCGGTGGGAAATCAGGCCGAGATAACTTTCATCTTCCGTTGGCCATAATTTTAGTTGTAATTCAGATACCTGCTGTTTTTGTTCCTCAATAGCCAGAGTTTGCGGGAAATAAAGAATCTTTCTTTGAAATAAAAAAACCAGCAACAAGCACAGTAAATAGGGGAACAGAATCGATAATACAAACCTCATGATTCAGGATTATATTTCTGTTTAGGTCTTGTTTGCCAAAATTCTTTGGCCAGATCTAACGCTTGTTTCTGATCGTCAGCTATAGCCAAAGCTTTCAGAGCAATGGCTGAGGTTGAAATAATTGCTGATTCACCATATTCATCTACTTTTGTGCCAAGCCATACAGCTGCCAGGTCTGAAGCTTCAAGCTGTTCCGGTTTAATATGTCTTCGTTTGAACAGTGTAGGCCATTGTTCATCACTCATGATACCTTTCGTTACGCTTTGTACCAGACAATCTACATCTGGATTACGTTCTGCTTCTCCTCCTTCGCCTCTGAATACAACAATATTATCACCTAAAAGCGATGCTGCCTGCTGATGAACCGGCCGGTATCCCGGATGAAAAATTCCCTGCATGCTGGAATGGGCCTGCAATGGATTAAGCATTCTTGCCAGGGTATGTACCGGAGAGCGTAATCCCATTAATTGTCGCAGTTCAATCATTTCATGTAGTCTGGGACAAAAATGTTTGAGGCTAATGTAGCTGAACCGGTTTTGTTTCAGTTGGCAGATCGATTCACTCAGTGAGGTGGCTGGTTTGATTCCGAATAGTGCCAAAATATCTTCAGTATAAATTCTATTTTCACTATGGCCTGATGCTCCATGCATGAAAACGGCTATGTTATTGTTCGCTAATAACAAAGCAGATAACAAAAACCAGGGTAAGTGGCGTCTTTTTCCGGCATAGCTAGACCAGTCGAGATCAATAGTTACAGAGTGATTTGGGAGTGTGATAGCGTTTCGTGATGCTTTGACAAATCCTGCCAGTTCTTCGGCGGATTCTTCTTTGACCCTCATCAGCATCAATAATGCGCCTAATTGCACAGGTTCAACTTTGTTGTCCATGATCATGGACATTGCTGTGCAGGCTTCTGCCTGGGTTAAAGAGCGAGAGCCTTTTTTACCTTTGCCAAGAATTCGAATGTATTGTGCAAAGGGATGTTCCTGGTGATTATTGGTCATAAGGTAAATATATCAAAATGAAATAGGATTGGTTTTTTTTCCTTGTTCTGGTATTGGTTGGCTAAATTTTATACACTGGTAATCCAAGATTGTTTGAAAATAATGACAATGTAACAATAATATCTTAAAGAAGGTAATAATATGAAAACAATACTTTTAGCGATTTTTGTAGCGGTATCGTTTGGAACAGTGAATGCTGCAGTCTATAAATGTAAATCAGATTCCGGCGTAACTTATCAGGATTCACCCTGTATTAGGTATCAAGATTCAAAAAAAATATCCATCACTCCGATTGATCCAAATGTTGTAAAACAAGCTCAGGTAAAACTGGAAAAGGAATTGAAGCAGCGGCAGATTTTAGAGCAGCAAAGAGCGGAGGCAGAAAGAAAAGAGCGGATAATAAGAGCCATGGAACTAAAAGCAAGTGCAGAGCAAGACCTGGTATACGAAACGCGTATGCAAACTTATGCAATAAATGACAATACTCGCGCTGTCGAAAAAAATACCCGGAATCAGTACCGGAGTCGTATAATTTATCGGGATTACTGATTTATTTCAGGTTTGAGGTGGGGAAGAAAAAAATACATAAGTATAGTGGTCAATCAACAAGGCGGCAAAAAGAATCATTAAATAAATAATTGAAAAACCAAAGGTTTTCATTGCCGTTTTGTTATCTTTATTGCGCATCATTTTTATCGCATAGTAGATAAAAATGATGCCGAGCGGCACAGCAGCTGCTAGATAAATCATGCCGCTCATTCCTGTTAGATACGGGAGCAGAGTTACGATGAACAAAAGGATTGTATAAAGTAAAATCTGCAATCGGGTAAATTCGACGCCGTGTGTTACTGGCAACATAGGAATATCTGCCTTCGCATATTCTTCTTTCTTGGCAATTGCCAACGCCCAAAAATGTGGAGGTGTCCAGACAAAAATAATCAAAAATAATAACAAGGCATGTGGATGGATTTCTCCGGTCATGGCACACCAGCCTAAAACCGGTGGTGCAGCCCCTGCAGCACCACCTATGACAATATTCTGCGGCGTAGCATGTTTAAGATAAACTGTATATAAAATGGCATATCCAACCAGAGATAACAATGTCAGGATTGCTGTTAGCATATTAACTTTGGTGACCAGGATCAACATGGAAACTGTACCCAAAAGCAGGGCAAAACCAATAACTTTTTCTGAGCTTAGATTGCCTTGAGGTAATGGCCGGTTTTCGGTTCTTGCCATTTCTGCATCAGCTTTTTGATCAAGATAATGATTTATTGCTGCTGCAGATGAAGATGCCATAGCAATTCCTAAAGTACTCCAGAAAAAAAGATCAAGAGGCGGATGCTCAGGTGTTGCCAATAACATGCCGACGATGGCCGTAAATACAATCAATAACACTACTTTAGGTTTGCAAAGTTCCAGATAATTTTTCCAGGAAAGCGCCGTAGTTTTATTTTCCATCGTTATAATAGATTTCAGTTTTTATCGTATAAAATAGACAAGGGTATGCATTTTACTTTAGTTTGCTATATTGTTGACTGTTTTTCCCAGGAATTATTTGAGATTACCATAGTCTCATCGCACAATGCTATTAATCAAGGTTAAAGGAGAACAAATGAAGTTACATCGATTCATCATCTTATTGCTGATGTATCCTGTTTTCAGTCAGGCGGCTGATGTGGAAGTGCAGGAACGCATCCTCAATAACGGTTTAAAAGTATTGGTAAAAGAGGACCATCGTTCACCAGTTGTGGTGACACAGGTCTGGTACAAAGTCGGTTCCAGTTATGAGCCAGGCGGCATTACCGGTATTTCACATATGCTGGAGCACATGATGTTTAAAGGTACTGACAAACACCCGGTCGGGGAGTTTTCCAGGATTATAGCTGAGAATGGCGGCAATGAAAATGCCTTCACCGGGCGCGATTATACCGCCTATTTTCAAACCCTGGAAAAGTCCCGTTTACCAATCAGTTTTGAACTGGAAGCCGATCGAATGCGTAACTTACATTTGCTGGAAAGCGAACTGGTTAAAGAATTGCAGGTAGTGACTGAAGAACGCAGGATGCGGACTGACGATAAACCAAGAGCTAAATTACAGGAACATTTTAACGCCATGGCATATTTAAACAGTCCTTATAAAAAACCGGTGATTGGCTGGCCCTCAGATATTGCCGCTTATACCATAAAGGATCTTCAGCAATGGTATAAACGTTGGTATGCGCCGAACAATGCCACTGTTGTAGTGGTGGGAGATGTGGTTCCGGAACTGGTTTTCAAATTGGCTGAAAAATATTTTGCACTATTGAAACCCAGCGATCTTGATCCCGTTAAACCGCAAACAGAAGTCAAGCAACTTGGTGTCAAGAAAATGACGGTAAAATTACCAGCAAAACTTCCATATCTTCTGATGGGGTATAAAGTGCCGGTTTTAGCTACGGCAGAAAATGAATGGGAGGCTTATGCATTGGAAGTTTTAGCCGGTATTCTGGATGGTGGGAGTAGTGCTCGGCTTCAATCTCGATTGGTACGCGGACAGCAAATCGCAGTGGCTGCTAGCGCAGGCTATAATCTTACATCAAGGATGTCCAATTTGTTTATGTTGGATGCCACTCCAGCAAAAGGAAAAACAGTTTATGATCTGGAATATGCTTTAAAAGAGCAGATTGTTAAACTCAAGAACGAAAAAGTCACAGCAGAAGAAATGGCTCGAATTAAGGCTCAGGTCATGTCTGGTTCAGTATATGAGCGTGATTCCAACTTTTATCAGGCGATGCAATTGGGAATGTATGAAACGGTAGGTTTGGGGTGGAGAAAAGTTGACGAGTATGTCGATAAAATTAATCTGGTTACTGCAGAACAAGTTCAGCAAGTGGCACGAAAATACCTGATTGAAGACCATTTGAATATTGCCTATTTGGACCCGCAACCGATGAAAAAAAATCAAAGCAAAAAAGTTGTGACAGGAGGTCGTCATGCGCACTAGATTTTTGATATTACTGGTTTTTGTATTTAGCCAAAACAGTTTTTCCGCTGCAAAAATTGAAACCTGGAATACAGATAAAGGCAGTCGGGTTTTTTACGTACATACCCAGGGATTGCCAATGGCTGATATTCAAGTGGTTTTTGCTGCGGGTAGTGCCCGTGATGGCAAGCGGTATGGCATCGCCGAGTTTACATCCGGAATGCTGGAAAATGGTGCTGGAAAATGGAATGCTGATGAAATTGCCCAACGTTTTGAAAGTGTTGGCGCTGAATTTGCTGCTGGCAGTTCTGTTGATAGAGCCTGGTTATCACTTCGAACCCTGACCAAACGTGAGCTCTTCGATAAAGCTTTGGAGACCATGCAAACGGTTTTGACCCTGCCGGCTTTTAACCAACCTGATTTTGAAAGAGAAAAAAATCGTACCCTGGCGGGTTTAAAGCATCGGGAAGAATCACCAGGTGCACAAGCTTCTATTGCTTTTAACAAGGCTTTATATGGCGATCATCCTTATGCCCATCCAAGCTCAGGGCTTATTGAGACCGTAGAAAAATTTAGCGTCAAAGATCTTCAGGATTTCTATCGACAATATTATGTTGCCGCCAATGCGATTGTGGTTATCGTTGGTGATTTATCTAAACAACAAGCCAGATTAGCGGCTGAAGCTTTGCTCAGGGATTTGCCAGTTGGTCAAAAACCGGAACCTACACCTCCTGTTGCCATGCCGACAAAAGGCAAATATCAGCATATCGAATTTGAATCAACACAAACCCACATACTTTCTGGTGTGCCTGGAATGCATCGTAAGGATAAAGATTACTTTCCTTTATATGTAGGTAATCATATTTTGGGGGGTAGTGGTCTGGTTTCCAAATTATTTAAGGAAATCAGGGAAAAAAGAGGTTTAGTCTATAGTGCCAATAGTTATTTTTTACCCTATTATCGAAAAGGCCCGTTTAGAATAAGCTTGCAAACCCGAAATAAAGAGGCTCCCAAAGCTTTGCAAGTAATGAATCAGACGCTGCAGAATTTTATTGAACAAGGCCCGACAGAGCAGGAACTGATCGCTGCCAAGAAAAATATCAAGGGTGGTTTTGTAATGCGTTTTGATACCAACAGCAAATTGACTAGTTATGTTTCGATGATTGGTTTTTATCAGTTACCACTGGATTATCTGGAAACATTCCCCGAAAAAGTTGAGGCTGTAACAGTCGATTCAATCAAAGATGCTTTCAAGCGCAGAATCAAGCCGGAATTGTTGCAGACCATCACGGTCGGAAAAAGTGAAAAATAAACTGCGGATTATTGGCGGTCACTGGCGCAGCAGGCAGTTAAAATTTACCGAAACACCGGGGCTAAGACCAACCCCGGCGCGTGTTCGGGAAACATTATTTAACTGGCTGCAATATGATGTCGTTGGCAGTCGCTGCCTAGATCTTTATGCTGGTAGCGGCGCGTTGGGATTTGAGGCAGCTTCCCGTGGTGCTATCGAAGTCGTGCAGGTAGAGCAGGATAAACAGGCTTGCAGGCAATTACAAGCCAATGCCGAAATGTTAGACGCAAGCCAGGTTAAAGTTGTGAATTCTGAAGTATTTCGGTTTTTGGCAGGAAACTCGGAATATTTTGACTTGGTTTTTCTTGATCCACCTTTTGCAAAAGGCTTGGTGGTACAAACTTGTCAATGGCTGGAAGATAAGGAATGGCTGTCAGAAAATGCCAAAATCTATTTGGAAACCGAACAAAACCTGTCTCTACGAGATATTTCAGAAAACTGGTGCAAAATTAAGGAAAAGCAGGCTGGAGAAGTTGTCTATCGACTTTTTGAATGTCATTAATCCCGGATAATCTGCAATCAACGTTGGTTATAGTATAGAATTACCTCCTTTTTTAGATTCCAGCTATTATTGTTATGCAGATAACCGCCATTTATCCAGGCACTTTTGACCCGATTACCAATGGTCATCTGGACCTGATCGCAAGAGCCTCAAGGATTCATTACAAGGTCATAGTGGCAGTGGCAGAAAATAAAGATAAACAACCTTTGTTTTCTCTGGGTGAAAGGGTTGCAATGATAAAGGAGGTGACTCAGGAGTTTGATTCAGTTTCCGTTGAAGGCTTTGATAATCTGCTGGTTGACTTTGCAAAACAACAAAAAGCCGATGTTATTTTACGGGGTCTTAGAGCGGTTTCCGATTTTGAATTTGAATTTCAATTGGCTGGAATGAACCGTAGGCTGTCTCCCGATTTGGAAACCGTTTTTTTAACACCGGCAGAACAATATGAATTTATTTCATCCAGCATGATCAGAGAAATAGCAAAGCTTGGTGGCGATGTATCAAGCTGTGTTCCGGAAACGGTGCAACAAAAATTAATTCAGAAATTTTATGAGAAATAAATATGGCCTTATTAATTGATGATGAATGTATTAATTGTGATGTTTGCGAGCCTGAATGTCCAAATGGTGCAATCTCCCAAGGCGAAGAAATCTATGTCATCAACCCGGAATTATGCACAGAATGTGTCGGGCATCATGATCTTCCACAGTGTGTTGAAGTTTGTCCTGTCGAATGTATCGACAAAGATCCTGATGTCGGTGAGGACAAGGATTCACTCTATCAGAAATATCTGAAATTGACTGAGGAGTAGCGGAAGCAAAATTTCAAGCCATCTTGAAAAACCGAGTTCTACTGACAATGCAAGGCTTAGATGTACCAATAAGTTTTGTTAGAGCCTTCTCTTGATGGAGAAGGTTTGGATGATGAAAGTTGTCACAATTACTTATTTTAAAAACTAATCGAACTTGGGGTGCTTAATATTTATATTATAAATCAATAATCTGCGGTTTATTAGTAGACTCTACTTACAAAGAAGACCTGAAAAAATCTTTATTTCCCATTATCGATTTTCATTTTTAAATTTTGCCAGAGGCTGAGTCGCTTGGAGTTTCCGACTCGTTGACCAGAGCCTTTAAGTTTTGCCAGCCAAAGTCCTGAACCATTAAAGCTATAGACTGGTAATAAATCTTTGCGTTTCGTGGCTTTTTTTATTTGGGGGATTAAATTATCAAGGACTAAAGGTATTGCTTGTGGAGTTGCAAAATAGGTGAGGACCATATGTGCTTGTTTTTGCTTTAAGGCTTTAACATAAGTAATTCGTAATTTATTTTCGGCAACTCCTGCAGCTAACAGGCTGAAATATTTTGCTATCGCAAAATCTTCGCAATCTCCCGCACCTGACGCTACAAATTCCAGAGGCGTAGCCCAATAGTCTTTTTTTTGCCAATGATCAAAATCACTAACAAATTCTATTTTTTTATTAAAAAAATCGTTTATCAGGGTTAATTTTTCTTTGTCACTGTTAACTTGTTTGGCAGAGACAAGTAAATTTTTCCAGGCTATTGCCCGGTGCATAGCCGTATTTCCATATTGTTTATCTATTTTTTTCAGTATTTGTTGATTGATAATTAGCTCGGCGGACAGACTGGAAATCATTAAAATGAGCAGGCATGGGAGCAACAAGCATGACATGCTTTCATTAGCATTTCTTAGATTGGAGCTACAGCCAACAACCATTGGGGTTTATTTCTTTTCCTCTAAACTGGCTCCATAAATTCCAGTTTTTCTTAGCGCTTCTAGGTCTTTGGCGTTGAGAATGTTTTCTGCCAGAACTTTAAAATTCAGTAAATCCCCCGACTCTTTAATGCTGGTTATTAAGGTGATTTTTTCAGCATTTCCATGGATCTCGCTAGTAATGCTCCGAGCTAATCTTAAATAGTCGAGATTGAACAGTTTGATTTCATCAAGAGACAGTAAATGAGGTTCATAGCGTTTCAAGATGATTTTTGCCCCCATTTGATGAAGAAAATTGATGAACTCAATAAATGATTCCTGCTGATTGATGATTGAATAAGCCGTTAAACTGAAAACCAGCTGATGAGCTATTGCTGAATGATTTTTCAGTGTTTCAGTCAGCCAGGAACGGAAAAGGCCGCTTTGGACCGACATGATCGAGAGATTGATGGTAATGGGGTGTTTGATTCGTTGATAGTTAATTTTTTTAATAATTTGACTGATGATTCCCTGGTCTAATTCAGTAACCCTATCAAATTTTTCTGCAAGTGCAATGAATGTGCCGGTTGCCAGGTTTTGTTGATTATCATCCCTGACCAGGCAGAAAGCTTCCTCCATGATAATTGTATTTACTTTTGATGGGTTTAGGGGGTGGGTTTGATTGATTAACTTAAGTTGATAGGTTTGAGTGTCAATGATATGTTCAATAAGACTTTTCCATGTCATTAAATCTTTAGCTTGCTGAATAGTTTTCGTTATAAAAAAGCTGTTGTTACCGATTTTTCTCGCTTGTTCGAGAGCTTCATAAGCGGCGGCCATAATACCTTTTACTGTACAGAATGATGTGAACCGAACAATCCCAATGTGGGCAATATTTTGCGTTCGGTATTTTGCGCTAATTTCTGACCAATTCTGATTAAGTATTTTGGCTAATGATTTAATCTCATTTTCTGAAGTTATGTTTGTGATGATGGCAAATTCAGCTCCAAACAATCGATAACCAATAATTTGTTTGGTGTTATTTTTAATACCCTCGAGTTGGTTTGCAAAATCTATAAGAAACTGGTCGACTTTCTCACTGCCCAAGCGGGTTGACAATTCACCTAGGTTATTTACTTTGATCAGCAAAACATGGCCTTCTTGTTTTTCAGCAAGTAACAGTTTTAGATCGGTTTTGAATTTTTCGTGATTCCAGAGCCTGGTCAATGAATCAAGTTGCAACGCATGGGTGCTGGTTTCCAGTTTTTGATTGAGATTTTTTATCATTTGCGAAATTTTTTCCGACATAGCATTCATGGCAACCGCCACGTTTTTTACTTCGGTTGTCCAGGGCATTTCTTGCAGCGTTATAAAATTTCCATCGCCAATAGTTTTTGCCAGCGTTTCTATTTTTTTTAGCGGTTGTAATGTGAAACGCAATGCCAGCGTCAGCAACATAAAAGCAATTGCAAAAGCAACTAAAGAATAGAAAAGACTTTTTTTGCTTTGTTTATAAAGCTTTAAATAGCCATAGCCAGGATTTATCGTCACATAGAGTTTGCCGGCAATACGCCAGCCAGAATTAATTTCAGTTTCGGCAGATGCCGTTTTCATTGGAAACAAGCTGATAAACCATTCTGGAACTTCATCAAAAATATGGTTGTTTGTTAAAGTTACCCAGTCCTTTTGCTGATTATCGAGTAAACGGATTTCTTTATAATAGCCACGATCAAAAATAGCATTGATGACGGTTTCAATCATTGGATTATCTTTGTTTTCCAGATGTGGACTTAACGCCAAGCCCAATGATGTAGCAGTATCCTGAGCATGGGTGAGAGATTCTGTTTCCAGATAATCTCGCATATTATTAATACTTAGGGTAAAGTTGACTGAAAAAATCGCCAGAAAAAGTATTGTTAAAAGTGTAAATAATTGTTTGGATAGCGACATTTTTTGGTCCTGTTTGTTTGGCTATTTTTCTAGCCTTTACAATCCTGGAGAATCACGCTTGATAGAACTAAGGCTATTATCTACGAGTGATTATTGGCTTTTATTGTCCGGATCTCCGATAAATTCCCTGGCAAGATATTTTTCTAGGATTAATTATGTAAGGATAGTTATTATTTCTGATTTTTCGCAAAATAATAATTATACATATGGGATGAAGTGCAATATTATTTGCCGCCTGTTTGGAGCAGAAAATCCGGTATAATCAGCATATTTAAAAGTATTTTGAGGAATCATGTCGGAAATTAATAAAGTCGTATTAGCTTATTCTGGAGGGTTGGATACTTCTGTTATTCTTAAATGGTTACAGGACGTTTATTCCTGTGAGGTAGTGTGTTTTACCGCCGATATAGGGCAGGGTGAAGAAGTTGAGCCTGCTCGCGCCAAGGCCGAAGCTTTGGGGATTAAGGAAATATTCATTGAAGATTTACGAGAAGAATTTGTTCGTGATTATGTCTACCCGATGTTTAGGGCAAATGCCATATACGAAGGAGAGTATCTGTTAGGCACTTCAATTGCCCGGCCATTGATTGCGAAACGATTGATTGATATTGCCAACGAAACTGGTGCTTCTGCGATTGCTCATGGCGCGACCGGCAAGGGCAATGATCAGGTTCGATTTGAACTCGGTGCCTATGCATTAAGACCAGATATTCACATTATCTCTCCCTGGCGGGAATGGGATTTGAATTCCCGCGAGAAACTGTTGGCGTATGCCAGTGAACATGGAATATCTGTGGAAATGAAGAGAGGTAAAGCCTCGCCATATTCTATGGATGCTAATCTACTTCATATTTCTTATGAAGGCGGGATTCTTGAAGATCCATGGGCAGAACCTGAAGATGATATGTGGCGTTGGAGTGTTTCACCCCAGGCAGCGCCAGATAAACCGACTTACATTGAATTGACTTATCAAAAAGGTGATATCGTCGCTATTGATGGCGAGGGAATGACTCCAGCTGCAGTTTTGGAAAAACTGAATCAGCTGGCGGGTGATAATGGCATTGGTCGGCAGGACATTGTTGAGAACCGATATGTTGGTATGAAATCGCGAGGTTGTTATGAAACACCAGGCGGTACCATTATGCTTAAAGCACACCGGGCTATGGAATCATTAACACTAGATCGAGAAGTTGCTCATTTGAAAGATGAACTGATGCCACAATATGCCACGCTTATTTATAA
>JALXCS010000212.1 GCA_026990815.1 Methylomonas sp.
TATCTATCCCCGGAAACCCAAAAAAAGCTTTCTGGTAGATAGTGATAAAGATGTTATGTTGGCCTTTGCAAAAAAAAATATCACATACGCAGGTTGAAATCCCCGCATTGTATCAACATTATAAATTTGAAGACTGGCTATAAAGCCATTGCAATATTATTTTAGAGCATGATAGCAGAAGCTTATTAAGCTCCTGTTGGTCATTTTTTGCTGCTTTTTATCTTTATTGAGAAAACTTCTCAAATACTATTTCGGACAGAGTCATGAAAAAACAACAATCACTTTTCCCACCACCACTCGATGCCGAAAAGGTTGGTTCGCTGGAAGCTGAATCACTCTTAAAATACCTAAAAAGTAATCGTAACGGCCTTTCCCAGCAAGAAGCAGAAGCCAGGCTTAAGTTTTATGGGCCCAATGCGATTGTCGAAAAACGTACTCACCCGCTGCTGAAATTTCTTTCTTATTTTTGGGGACCTATCCCGTGGATGATCGAAATTGCCGCAATTTTGTCGGGTATTGTTCATCACACGGAAGATCTCGTTATTATTCTGGTATTGCTGGTTTTTAATGCCGTGGTGGGTTTTTGGCAAGAATATCAGGCTGGCAATGCCATTGAGCAATTAAAAAAACAACTGGCTTTAAAATCAAGAGTACGCCGAGATGGTCAATGGCAGGAAATTGATGCTAAACAACTGGTACCGGGGGATATTGTGCGGATTCGTTTAGGCGATGTTGTTCCCGCTGATATTGCTTTGATTGATGGCGATTACCTGAGTATTGACCAATCCGCATTAACCGGTGAATCTCTTCCTGTCGATAAGCGGGTAGGCGACCTCATTTATTCCAGTTCAATCGCCAAGCAAGGTGAGATGACCGGTATGGTCACTGCCACTGGAACCCATACCTATTTTGGTAAAACTGCCAAACTGGTAAGTTCAGCAAAATCAGTATCTCACTTTCAAAAAGCAGTTTTAACCATTGGTGATTATTTAATTTTCATGAGCCTGATTTTAGTGACGATATTAATATTAGTCGGGCTGGAACGTCAATTACCTATTATGGAATTACTGCAATTTGCGTTGATTCTTACGGTAGCCTCAATCCCAGTGGCCATGCCAGCTGTACTTTCAGTCACGATGGCAGTGGGTGCAGTCAGCTTATCCAAAATGAAAGCAATTGTTTCGCGTCTGGAATCCATCGAAGAACTGGCCGGGATGGATATTTTATGTTCGGATAAAACTGGCACCTTGACTAAAAATCAATTAACACTGGGGGAACCGGCTGTATTTAATGGTGCCGATAGCCAGTCGATCATTTTATCGGCGGCATTGGCTTCCCAGATTGATAATCCTGATGCGATTGATAACGCCATTCTTGAAAAAATTAAAGATAAACGAAAGCTGGCTTCCTATGTTCAAGAAAATTTTGTTCCATTCGATCCTATTAACAAACGCACGGTAGCGCAAATAAAAGCGCCAGACGGTACAACTTTTAAAGTCAGTAAAGGCGCCCCCCAGGTGGTATTGGACTTGTGCAATCCTGATCAGGAGATGCGTATTCACGCTGAAAAAGTCGTTAATGAATTTGCAGTGAAAGGTTATCGCGCTTTAGGCGTAGCTCGAACTGATCAAGCTGGCCATTGGCTGTTTTTGGGCATTCTGCCACTTTATGATCCACCACGGGATGATGCCAAGGACACCATCAAAGAGCTCATTGAACATGGCATCGATATCAAAATGGTCACCGGTGATAATATTGCCATTGCTAAACAGACAGCAAAAGAACTTGGTCTTGGACAAAATATTTTACTTGCCGACCAGGTTGTAGGGTCTAAAGATGTGGATGCAATCCATAAAGTAGCCCTAAGTGTGGAACGCGCAGATGGTTTTGCACAGGTTTTCCCGGAACATAAATACTGGTTGGTCAAAGATTTGCAAGCCAACAATCATATTGTGGGTATGACCGGGGACGGTGTCAATGATGCGCCCGCCTTAAAACAGGCTGATGTTGGTATTGCAGTTTCCGGTGCGACCGATGCCGCGAGGGCGGCAGCTGACTTGGTGTTGACAGCGCCAGGTATTGCCGTGATTACTCGTGCGATAGAAGAAGCTCGACGTATTTTTGAACGAATGAATGCTTATGCCATTTATCGCATCACCGAAACAATTCGCATTATGATCTTTATGGTGCTAGCAATGCTGGTCTATAACATTTATCCGATTACTGCGATTATGATTATTCTCCTGGCCTTACTCAATGATGTTCCAATCTTGACTATTGCCAAGGATAATACTGTCCTCAGTTCTCATCCTGTCAGTTGGAATATGCGCTGGGTGTTGACTATCGCCACGGTATTGGGCTCCGTAGGTGTTGTTGAAACTTTTTTACTGATGATCATTGCCGAGAATTATTTTCATGTCGGTACAGCTGAATTGCAAACCATTATCTTCCTTAAATTGGCGATTGCAGGCCATTTGACATTGTTCGTGGCACGTACCCGACACTTCTTTCTCAGCCCTCCCTACCCAGCACCCTTGTTGTTATTTGCCATCATTGCAACCCAAATTGTTGCTGTTCTTATTGCCAGCTTTGGCTGGTTTGTTACCCCCATCTCCTGGGAAATTATCGGCATGATCTGGGTTTACTGTTTGTTCTGGGTATTTATAGAAGATGTCTTGAAGCTGATGACCTATCGGCATCTGGAACATGCAATTCCAAGACATCGTCGTTTTCTGTCCCGACTTCGTCATTCCCTAAGCTTTCATCATAGACACTCTCATCATTAAATGAGCAAGGAAAAATTATGAAACCTACAAAGACTAAATACCCATTTGGCAGACCACTGCTTTCAGATATTGATGGCATCGAATTGTTAGTAGAATTAGCTCTGGATATGCGTTGTTCCTGGAATCATGCTGCTGATGATATTTGGCGAAGACTGGATCAGGATTTGTGGGAGCTGACTCATAATCCCTGGGGAATATTGCAAACCGTTTCCAGAGATCGGGTTGTAGAGGTGCTTGGCGACCCTAAATGTCGAAAAATGCTTGAACAACAGGTTCAATCTAACCGTCAATTACAAGAATCATCAGGCTGGTTTCAGCAAAACCATTCTCAATCTCCGTTGAATACTCTTGCCTATTTCAGCATGGAATTTATGCTCAGTGAAGCATTACCTATCTACTCAGGTGGATTAGGAAATGTTGCAGGTGATCAGCTAAAAGCAGCAAGTGATCTTGGCATACCTGTTATTGGTGTTGGCTTGCTCTATCAACAAGGTTATTTTCGTCAGCTGATTGATCAAGATGGCAAACAATTAGCATTCTATCCTTATAACGATCCGGGGCAGTTACCGATTCAGCCAGTTCGTTATCCCAATGGTGAATGGTTACGGCTCAGAGTTGATTTCCCTGGTTTTTCGGTGTGGTTAAGGACCTGGCAAGTTCGAGTTGGTCGAACCACACTGTATTTATTGGACAGTAATGACCCTGCAAATTTTCCGCCGCACCAGGGTATCACCAGTGAACTTTATGGCGGCGGCCCTGAATTAAGGTTGCAACAAGAAATGATTCTGGGTATCGGTGGCTGGCGGCTGTTAACAGAGCTGGGCATTAGACCCGATGTCTGTCACCTGAATGAAGGTCATGCCGCTTTTGCCGTTTTAGAGCGAGCCCGAAGTTTTATGGAAGAAACAGGAGAGTCTTTCGATATTGCATTAGCCGCAACCAGGCCGGGCAACCTGTTTACTACCCATACGGCAGTACCTGCTGGCTTTGATTTATTCTCTCCTACTCTCATCGAACAATACCTAGGCTATTACACGGCCAATAGCCTGGGAATTTCAATTGATCAGCTATTAGCTCTTGGCCGCCAAAATCCGGATAACCCGGATGAGAATTTTAATATGGCCTATTTAGCAATTCAAGGTAGTGGAGCAGTCAATGGTGTTAGCCAATTACATGGCCGAGTGAGTCGGCATATCTTTCAGCCATTGTTTCCACGCTGGCCAAAACAGGAGATTCCTGTCGGCCATGTGACCAATGGCGTCCATGTGCCCAGTTGGGACTCACCCATGGCCGACGAAATCTGGACAGAAAATTGTGGCAAGGATCGTTGGTTAGGATTATCGAAAACTCTGGAAAAAGATATCCGGTGTGTTTGTGACAGTAAACTCTGGGAATTTCGAACCGCTGCCAGAAAATCACTGGTTGAGTATGCCCGCAAAAGACTATCCCGACATTTAGCGGCTTCCGGTTCATCACTTGAAGAAGTCGAGCAAGCCAAAACCCTGTTTGATCCCAATATCCTGACACTCGGATTTGCCCGACGTTTTGCAACCTATAAAAGACCTAATCTACTGTTACAGGATCCAGAACGATTATTGCGTATTTTGAGTAATCCGGATCGGCCTGTACAACTTATTATGGCGGGTAAAGCTCATCCGGCTGATCAGGCTGGCCAGGCGCTAATTCAGCAATGGGTGCAATTCATTCGTCAACCCAGAGTACGTCCCCATATTATCTTTTTAAGTGATTATGACATGTTATTGACCGAGCGCTTGGTCGAAGGGGTGGATGTCTGGATTAATACCCCTAGGCGTCCGTGGGAAGCTTGCGGAACTAGCGGTATGAAAGTGCTGGTTAATGGCGGCATCAACCTGTCTGAACTCGATGGTTGGTGGGCAGAAGCCTATTCACCTGAGGTGGGCTGGGCTTTAGGCGATGGTCAGGAGCATGATAGCGACCCTGCATGGGATGCACATGAAGCGAATGAATTATATGATCTTTTGGAACAACAAGTCATTCCTGAATTTTATAGCCGTGACAATCAAGGAATACCAACTTCTTGGGTAAACAGAATGCGCGAAAGCATGTCGAAATTGACACCCATTTATTCAGCTGGCAGAGCTGTTCGGCAATACACAGAGCAATACTATTTACCTGCTGCAAAAGCCTATCAACAAAGAGCTGTCAATAATGCTGATGAAGCCAAACAAATTGTCAAGTGGGCTAAAATGCTGGATGAGAATTGGCAACACTTACGTTTTGGTGAGTTGATGATCGAATCTGTCGATACTCAGCATATTGTTGAAATTCAGGTTTATATTGATGATGTCGATGTCAATGCCATCCGTGTCGAACTTTATGCCGAAGGGGTTGATGGCAATGCTCCGGTCCGCTACGAAATGGAACGAAAAGCTGAACTGATTGGATCAGTCAGCGGCTATGATTATCGTGCTGTCATTCCAGCAGACCGCCCCATATTTGATTTTACTGTTCGCATTGTCCCAGCACATGAAACCGCCTCAGTACCACTGGAAGCCAATCATATTTTATGGCAACGTTAATCTTGCATCTTAAAGGAGTTCGTCAGTATGGCAAGTAATAAACCTCAACAGGATAGTACGAAAGAGAAACAAATTCCCAAACCGCCGACTGAAACCAGATTGGAACCACTGCCCTGGCATCAGCCCAAACCATTGGAGGAAGATCCGAATGCACCGCAGCGGATTAAAAAAATCCTGTCCAGTTCTTCTTATCGAGAGGCCGATCAAGACACAGACTTTTTACATCGAGATGATGTAAGGCCTTTGCGGTTACAACTGGATTTCATGAAACCTGAGTTATTGCTGGAGGGACATGGCGTTAAACATACCATTGTCGTTTACGGTAGTACGCGTATTGTTGAACCTGTTGTTGCCGCCCGTAGAGTGAAGGCATATCAAGAAGCACTAAAGGCTTCCCCTGACAATGAAGCACTTAAAAAGAGACTGGCAGTCGCCAAACGTATTCAAGCAAAGAGTCATTATTATGATGTCGCTCGGGAATTTGGCCAAATCGTCAGCAAATCTGGTAAGGGCGCACAAGACTGTTGTCTGCTAGTCATGACCGGCGGTGGTCCCGGAATGATGGAAGCAGCTAATAGAGGCGCTTATGATGTCGGCTCAAAAACCATTGGTTTAAATATTACCCTGCCTCATGAACAATACCCCAATCCTTATATAACCCCGGAACTTTGTTTTAAGTTTCATTATTTTGCCTGCCGGAAAATGCATTTTTTATTAAGAGCCAGAGCGCTGGTAGTATTTCCTGGGGGATACGGTACCTTTGATGAGTTATTTGAAACGCTGACCTTGATTCAAACACGTTGCATGAAGGCAGTTCCAATTGTGTTGGTCGGAAAAAGTTATTGGCAAAAAGCGTTTGATGTTGATTTTCTGATGGATGAGGGTGTTATTGATTCTGAAGACAAGGATTTGTTCTGGTATGCTGAAACCGCCGAGGAAATCTGGAATGATATTCAAAACTGGTATTTGGCCAAAGGTGAATCATTAATACCGGACTATCCCATGTAACCCATCATGCAACCAATCCTGCTAATCATCAATTCCGGCTCATCCAGTATAAAATTCGCAGTTTTTTCAGCGCCGCAACTTGATTGTTTATACCGGGGCCAGATTCAAGGTATAGGCGCCACTAATCATTGTTTTTTTACCACTCAAAATCAAATTGAAGAAGGACAACAACAAAACCATAGCAAACTCAAAATCATAGCTGACAATCATCAGCAAGCCTTACACATCATTTTACAATGGCTGACTGAACATCTTGATGGCTTTCATCTACAGGCGGTTGGCCATCGCATCGTTCATGGAGGCAATCAATTCACCCAACCGGTCGTCATTGATCACACTGTTTACCAACAGCTAGAAAAATTAATCCCGCTCGCGCCATTGCATCAACCGCATAATCTTTCAGCAGTAAACATTCTACAGCACAGTCACCCTTCATTAATACAGGTTGCTTGTTTTGATACGGCTTTTCATCACACCCAACCACAAACAGCACAGACTTTCGCATTACCCAAACAGCTATTTACCGATGGTGTTCGGAGCTATGGTTTCCATGGTTTATCATACGAATACATTGCTTCTGTTTTATCGGGTTATTCAGAAAAAGCTGCAACAGGCAGGACAATCATTGCACATCTGGGTCAGGGAGCTAGTTTGTGTGCAATGCAGAATAGCAAAAGTATGGCGACTACCATGACCTTTACACCTTTAGATGGGATACCGATGGGAACACGTTGCGGCTCCATTGATCCGGCTATAGTCTTGTACCTGCTAAGAGAAAAGCAATTATCAGTTGAAGAAATTTCTGCTCTGTTACATTTCAAATCCGGTCTATTCGGATTATCCGGTATCAGTGGTGATATGCGAGTGTTACTTAATAGCCAGCACCCAGATGCACAATACGCGATTGATGTCTTCGTCTATCGCATTATTTGTAAAATTGGAGCCATGACGGCTGCAATTCAAGGTCTGGATAGTCTGATTTTTACGGCCGGGATTGGAGAACACGCTTACTCAATCCGTGAGAAAATTTGTCAAGAAATCGCTTGGTTAGGGTTAGAAATAGACTATGAAGCTAACCGTCAAAATGCCAAAAAAATCAGCACTCAACAAAGTCCAGTTTCCGTTTGGGTCATTCCGACCAATGAAGAAAAAATAATTGCAACCCACACTTATTCACTCACAAAGGGAGATTACCATGAACGATCAAACTGAAGACTCAGGCGCACCGCTTTCTGCCGATGAACTGGAAAAAATGAACGCCTATTGGCGGGCGGCTAACTATCTGTCCGTAGGACAAATCTATCTACTGGATAATCCCTTATTGAAACAACCACTGCAATTGGAGCATGTCAAACCCCGATTATTAGGCCATTGGGGCACCACACCTGGATTGAACTTCATTTATGTTCATTTCAACCGGGTTATCAAACAACGCGATCTGAATGTTATTTATATTACTGGGCCAGGACATGGCGGACCAGGGTTGGTGGCTAACACCTATTTAGAAGGTACGTACAGCGAAATTTATCCCAATGTTTCTCAGGACGAAACAGGCATGAAACGCTTATTCAAACAGTTTTCTTTCCCCGGCGGTATTCCTAGCCATGTTGCTCCGGAAACCCCTGGGTCAATCAATGAAGGCGGTGAACTGGGTTATTCTTTAGCTCACGCCTATGGTGCTGTTTTCGATAATCCCGACTTAATTACCTGCTGTGTCGTCGGCGATGGTGAAGCTGAAACCGGTCCTCTGGCAACCAGCTGGCACGGTAATAAATTTTTGAATCCTGAACGCGATGGTGTGGTACTTCCTATTTTGCATTTGAACGGCTACAAGATTGCTAACCCAACGGTTTTGGCCCGTATTGATAATGAAGAACTCAATGCCTTGTTTATCGGCTATGGTTACAAACCTTATTTTGTCGAAGGTGATGACCCTGAGAAAGTGCATCAACAAATGGCGGCAACGTTGGATAAGGTTCTGGATGAAATTTCCTCAATTCAACAACAAGCCCGACAAAATGGCTTCAGTCAACGCCCAGCCTGGCCGATGATCATTTTCCGCACCCCCAAAGGTTGGACTGGTCCAAAAGAAGTCGATGGCATCCCCATTGAAAATACCTTCCGTTCGCATCAAGTACCATTATCAGGTTTAGCTGAAAACCCTGAACACCTTAAAATACTTGAACAATGGATGCTCAGTTACCAGCCGAATGAATTATTTGATGAACATGGAAAATTAATCGAAGAACTCGCCGAACTAGCTCCTAAAGGTGATCACCGCATGGGCGCTAATCCACATGCCAATGGTGGAATTTTACTCAAAGCGCTACGGATGCCCAATTTTCGTGATTATGCTGTGGATATCAGCAAACCTGCTACAGAAATCGCTGAAGCGACCCGCATTATGGGATATTTTCTCAGAGATATTATGCAAGCCAACATGGACAGCAAAAATTTCAGGGTTATGGGCCCCGATGAAACCGCTTCCAATCGGCTTACCGCCTTGTTTGAAGTGACCAATCGGGCATTTACCACAGAAACCATTGATATTGATGATCATCTTTCGCCGGATGGTCGAGTAATGGAAATCCTCAGTGAACATCAATGCCAGGGTTGGCTAGAAGGCTATTTATTAACTGGACGTCATGGCTTGTTCTCTTGCTACGAAGCTTTTATTCATATCGTTGATTCGATGTTTAATCAACATGCCAAATGGCTAAAAGTCACTAAGGATATTCCCTGGCGCAGGCCCATCGCCTCACTCAATTATTTACTGACCTCCCATGTCTGGCGGCAAGATCATAACGGCTTTAGTCATCAGGACCCAGGGTTTATTGACCATGTCGTTAATAAAAAGTCCAGTATCATTCAGGTGTATTTACCGCCTGATGCCAATACCCTGTTATGGATAACCGATCATTGTCTGCGAAGTCGTGACAAAGTTAATGTGATTGTCGCCGGAAAGCAGCCAGAACTCCAATATTTGTCGATGGATGCCGCTATTAAACACTGTACGGCTGGAATTGGAATTTGGGAATGGGCCAGTAATGATCAAAATACTGAACCTGATGTTGTAATGGCTTGTGCAGGAGATGTTCCAACTCTGGAAACACTCGCTGCTGTTTCGTTGTTGCGACAGTATTTTCCCGATTTGAAAGTTCGTATCATCAATATTGTTAATCTGATGACCCTGCAACCCCAAAGTGAGCATCCCGACGGTTTGTCTGACCGAGATTTTGATTCGCTGTTCACCAAAGACAAACCGATTATTTTCGCTTTTCATGGTTATCCGTGGTTAATACACCGATTGACCTACCGCAGAACTAATCATCATGGCTTGCATGTCCGTGGCTATAAAGAAGAAGGTACGACAACCACGCCGTTTGACATGGTGGTACTGAATGAACTAGATCGATTTCATCTAGTCATTGATGTTATAGATCGTGTCGAAAAGCTTAGTTCGGCAGGTGCTCATGTTAAACAAGCCATGCAAAACCAGCTGGTTGAACATAAGGAATATATTACTCATTTTGGTATTGATAAACCGGAAATACGCAATTGGGCATGGCCAGAGGAAAAGTGATTGCATTGAATAGATATGAAAAAGATGTGGAAGTGACTTTAGCCGCAACAGGAAAATAATATATTAAGGATAAAGTTCTCCCAAATTAACAACGAATGTTACAAATTGGTTTCTCACAGTGTAAGGCAACAGGAAATCAATAACCTACCCATATTGCGCAGGATTTTTGTTTCTGCTTGAACTATCTCAAGAGGCGCATAGCAGCGATTGAGATAGTTTAAGCAGGGATAGAAAGACCAGCAATATGGGTGGGTTATTTGTTTCCAGTTGCCTAAGCCCTATAAATAATCTAGCTGTCACTAATGAGTCATCTGTCATTATATAAAATAAATCATTGAAGTTTTTTCGATGTCTAATTGGAGAGGGATTATGTCCATCATAAATGAATCAAATACTACACCCGTTCAAGGTGACATTAGCAAACGACCGGGAGATGAAAAAGAATCACCAGAATCTTTAATTCATACATTTATACAAAGATGCAATGAAGATGGAGGCTTTACGAAAGCAAATTTGCAAGAGCTAGCACGTGTACTTGACGTTAAAAATTATAAGCTTATCAATTCTGAAGTCGAGCTAGTCCGGGCAATTCAAAAAGCAGCACAAGATCGCTCATGTTTTCGATCAGATCATAGTGAACATTGTCTGGATTCAGAATGTCCATGGAGAAACGAATGCAAGAAAATAATAGCGGAGTGGTTACGATGAATGATACTTATGAACCCTGCCGTCTTCAAGGACTGATAAAACAAGCTCAAGCTCTTCCTCCAGTTAGCGTAGCCGTTGTCGATGCCGGAGAAGAACATGTCCTCAAAGGCGCATTTGAAGCGACGGATTCTGGATTAATCACGCCTATATTGGTTGGACAAAAGAAAAAAATTGATAATGTTTGTCAAAAATTGGGTTATTCAAGTAGTCGATTTACCCTTATTGAGACAAATTCAGAACAAGAGGCGGCACAAAAAGGCATTGAACTGGTACAAGCAGGAGAAGCCCAAGCTCTGGCAAAGGGATGGATACATACTGATGCCTTGATGCGCCCAGTATTAAAAAACCTACGCACCGACCGGCGAGTCAGTCATGTTTTTGTTGCTGACTTAGCCACGTATCATAAACTGCTTTTTATCACTGATGCAGCCATTAATATTGAACCCGATCTGTTAACCAAAGCGGCAATAGTCCAAAATGCCGTTGATCTGGCACAAATACTAGGTGTACAACAACCTAAAGTTGCCGCACTGTCTGCGGTAGAGGTTATAAAACCGGCCATCCAGTCAACTTGTGATGCAGCTTGTTTGAGCAAAATGGCTCAAAGAAGACAAATCAAAAATGCCATTATTGACGGACCATTGGCCTTTGACAATGCCATTTCCAAACAAGCGGCTGAAATCAAGCAGATAGATAGCGAAGTTTCTGGCGATGCCGACATACTTCTCGCACCTGATTTACCGGCAGGGAATATTTTAGCCAAAGACCTGGAATACCTTGCTAATGCGACATTGGCTGGTATCGTCATCGGTGCCCAGGTTCCGGTTATTTTGACTTCCCGATCGGATGGCGCAATAGCTCGCATCGCCTCAGCTGCTATTTGTTCACTGGTTAATCAACGTTGGAAAGAAATGATCTAATCCTGCAATATCAAAGATGACAACAGAAGCTTTATTAGGAGAAATAACTTATGCCTCGTCTAATTCTCGTTCGCCACGGTCAGTCAATCTGGAATCTTCAGAACCGATTCACAGGTTGGGTCGACGTCTCCCTCAGCAGACAAGGAATAACTGAAGCTGAACAGGCAGGAGAATTATTGAAGGATGAGCAGTTTGACGTTGCTTTTACTTCGGCTTTACAGCGAGCACAAGACACTCTTTATGAAATACTCAAGAAAAATTTAAACTGTCATCAATATGTGCGAGTTCATGAACAAAGCCAAGAATGGTATGAACATTTTACTGCCACTGAAGGCGACTTATCAGAACTAAAAATATACATGTCCGAGAAACTCAATGAACGCTATTACGGTGATCTTCAAGGGCTGGACAAAGCTCTGGTGGTACAGAAATATGGTCATGACCAAGTACATCAATGGAGACGCAGTTACAGTATCCCGCCCCCAAAAGGTGAAAGTTTAGAAATGACGGCAAACCGTGCTCTCCCCTATTACCGACAAAATATCCTCCCACACCTTGCTGCCGGTGAAACAGTATTGATTACTGCCCATGGAAATTCCCTTCGAGCACTAGTGATGGAAATCGAATCACTTTCTTCTGAGGAAATTGTGCAAAAAGAAATTCCTACGGGTGTTCCATTAATTTATGAATTTACGAATGAATTACAATTACGAGATTACAGCATGATTAAACCCCCGGAACGCCATAAAGATTAATTTTCATCCTCGGAATAATGTGGCAAGTTCTAGGACAGTCTCAATTTATTTGTTTCTGCGAAACATCAATATGGAGAACACAAAATGACAATATTTGTTGCTTTAGGGTTGATCGCAGCTTTGCTGGGAGGACTATATGCTCTGCTTTGTGCATGGTGGGTCATACGTCAACCGATGGGACCATCATCACTCCAAAAACCTTACCTGGCCATTTATGAAGGCGCTGTTGCCTTCATGAAAGTTCAGTATAGCGTCATCACTCTGGTAGCTACAGTCATATTTATTGTGCTCTGGTTTACGCCGCATTTTGGCTGGTTAACTGCCGTGGGTTTTGTTATCGGTGGACTCTGTTCTGGTCTTTCTGGAGTCATTGGCATGAATATCTCAGTGCGGGCAAATGTGCGCACTGCAGCAGCGGCTCGAATTGGTTTGGCTCCAGCCTTAAAACTATCCTATCGAGCGGGATCAGTATCAGGATTTCTCGTTGGTAGTTTGGCGCTGGCGGCCTTATGCGGTTTTTATCTATTATTGGGCTACTTGCAAAATTCTGAGTCAGTTGACCTTCGACCCATGCTAGGTTTAGGTTTTGGTGCTTCCCTTATCAGTATTTTTGCACGTCTTGGAGGTGGAATTTTTACCAAGGCTGCCGATGTAGGCGCTGATCTTGCAGGCAAACTGGATCTGGGTATTCCCGAAGATGACCCTCGGAACCCTGCAGTGATTGCTGACAATGTAGGAGATAATGTCGGCGATTGTGCTGGAATGGCGGCAGATGTTTTTGAAAGCTATGTCGTGACACTGATGGCAGCCATGTTGGTTGCAGGCTGGACAAACCCTGGAGACCTGTTAAGTCAGCAATATCCTCTCGTAATTGGTGCTATTGGGTTACTAGCAAGTTTGTTGGGTACGCAAGTGATGAACTGGGCTGGCAATAAATCTCCATTAGCCGCATTATCTGCTGTTATTATTATCAGCTTAGTCGTATCTGCTATTGGTTTTTTCCTTGTCAGTGTTTATCTGATTCCCGAGAATGCCACACATAATGGAATGGCATTATTTTATACGGCTCTGGTAGGGTTAGCCGTAGGCTTATGTATGGTCGCCACAACCAATTATTACACCAGTACTCACTACCGTCCTTCCCTCCGTATTGCCGAAGCATCACAGTCAGGCCATGCAACCAATATTATTACGGGACTTGCCGTTGGTATGAAATCGACAGTGGCACCAACACTAATAATTGCGATAGGAATTATAGCGGCTTATATGTTGAGCGGTGTCTATGGAATTGCAATTGCAACGGTTGCATTATTAGCGCTTATGCCTGTTGTCATCTCCATTGATGCCTTTGGTCCCGTTACTGATAATGCCGGCGGTATTGTCGAGATGGCTGGTCTTGGAGAAAAAGTTCGAGATGTAACGGACCAACTCGATGCCGTGGGCAATACTACCAAAGCCCTTACTAAAATTTTTGCTGTTGGCTCTGCCGGATTAGCTGCTTTGGTGTTATTTGTTGCCTTCAAATTGGAGTTTGGAGAAAAAATGAGCAGTCTGAATTTTACTCTTGATGATCCATATGTACTGGCTGGACTGTTTGTGGGCTCATTACTGCCTTTCGTATTCAGTGGCCTTACTTTTGATGCGGTAGGTAATAGTGCAACTCAATTAGTAAATGAAGTGCGTCGACAATTTCAAGCAGACCCGAAAATTCAGACGGGTGAGCATAAACCAGACTATTCCACAGCGGTAGAGATGCTAACTCGCGCATCTATTAGAGACATGATTATTCCCGGCTCATTACCGGTTTTGGTGCCATTGATAGTCACTCTACTTTTAATACCTTCAGCACCGAGAGGAAGTGCCGCATTGATGATTGGTGGAATTCTTATCGGCGCAGTGAGTTCAGGAATGATTTTAGCATTCTTCCTTTGTACTGGCGGGGCCGCTTGGGATAATGCCAAGAAATATATTGAAAGCGGCAATCTCGGTGGGAAAGGTTCCTCCGCACACCAGGCAGCCATTACCGGCGATACTGTCGGTGACCCCTGCAAGGACACTGCGGGACCAGCAATTAATCCAATGCGTAAGGTTTTAAGTCTAATGGCCTTGTTGTTAGTCCCGTCTTTATCGTAATCTGTAACTTTATTTAGCAATTTAGCGGAGACAGCATCATGATAACAATAAATCTAAATCCGGAACAAGCAGAAACATTAAAAGAAACACTGGTTTCCTATCTATCTGATCTGAGAATGGAAATTGCCGATACTGATAAGTTGGAATTTCGGCAAATGTTAAAAAAAAGAAAAGCAATACTCGAAAGTATCGTTGGCCAATTGGATGGAGAATGATATTTCTAAAATTGAGTTGTGTTTTATGAGAGTATCTACAGAAGTGAGGACTGGAGACCATAAAATCATTTGCTGCAAATAATGCCACTATCTAATAATAATGATTTTCAGTTCGGGAAATTGTATTTTGCTATCGATATTTTTTCATTTAATGATCTCTAACTCGCTAAAATTTTACACGTTACCCCAATCGACCTACCTTATTTACTGCTAAATGGAGCTCAGTATGTTTTACCGGTTTTCCTTACTTATTCTTTGTTTTATATTTTCAACAATACTGGCGTTCGGCAAAGAAGTTGAAATCGTAAAATTTGATTCATTACCAGATGCAGTGCAAAAAACCGCATTGTCGTTCTTCAATGCAAAAAACATTACCCAAATCACAAAAATCAGCGATGAAGGACATATTAGATTCAAGTTGGAATCTAACAAGACATTCAATAAGAAAAATTTTATTGCCAAAGAGGTTGTTCTTGCCAATAACGGAAAAATAATTAAACTGACGCGAGAAGTCCCTTACTTTGCCTTATCCTCTGATTTAATGAATGAAGTCGAAAAACATTTTCCTGATACCAAAGTCAATCAAGTTGAATCGGTTCAATATCATTATTTTGATATTTCTGGTGAATTGAATGGCCAAAAAACACAATTCAGAATGTATGAGGATGGATCAATCACTCAAACTCAGCAGGAACAAAACTAGTACTCCAACAACTTTGATTTGATCGAGGGGATGTTTTTTGCTCTTTTGAGGCTCATAGCGGTGCTACGCAACGAAAAAGAGCGGAAAAATACGCCGATTTCCCACCGTCGCAGTAAAATCATCCATAATCCGTCAGCCTCCTGGAATGAGAAATTTTGTCTTGAATAACATGAGTTCCGTGCTATCATGACTCTATGATAGTATCGTTCAAAGATAAAGCTACCGAAGATATATTTAACGGAATCAATTCAAGGCGGGCAAGAAAAGCTTGTCCGCAAACATTGTGGCGAATTGCCACAAGAAAATTGGACCAATTAGATTCCGTTCAAACTCTAGAGGAATTAAAAGTTCCTCCGGGGAATCGGCTGGAAAACCTTTCTGGTGATAGAGAAGATTCATATAGTATCCGTATCAATGAGCAATACCGAATTTGTTTTACATGGGAAGAATTAGGCCCAGCAAATGTAGAAATAACTGATTATCATTGAAGGTAAATAAAATGAGAGTACCAAGCCATAGAGAACCCACGCATCCTGGGGAAATGTTACGAGAAGAATTCCTTGTCCCTATGAATATCACTCAACGTGAGTTAGCGGAAGCGATTCATGTACCTTATCAGCGTATAAATGAGCTGGTTAATCAAAAGCGCGGGGTTACTCCAAGCACAGCACTGAGGTTAGGTAAGTTTTTTGGTCTTTCACCAGATTTCTGGCTGAATCTTCAAATGAGGTGGGAGCTTTATAAGGCGCAAAAAATTGAAAAAATTGAAATTGAATCAATTCGAGATTTTAAGCATCTGCAAAAAATGGCATAAAGCACGTAGGCTTAAGGGTGGAACGGCTTCCCCAGAAATCAGTGCTCACTTTAAACTTTTTGTGTTAAATAATCCTGTGTTTAAGAGATGGGTTTAATATACAAGGGTGGAAAAGTGATAACGCATTCCGCCATAGCATCATGAAACACCATACAACGATGAGTATCCAGTAAATATAAGTGGCACAACCAACGTCAAAGCCGTAAAACGCTATCGCTATTCCAATTAGCAGAGTTCCATCCTATGGCCTTACAGTAGTAGCTTGTACTGTAACCTTTCAAGTAATTAAAGTAAGCGTCCAACCAACGTGAGGAAATCTCGACCGGTAGCGGTAAATGTCAATGTACAAATCGTGGCTGAAGTTTATAAGTAATCAGTAACCAACTTAACCAGATATGCCACATCATAGTCATAATGTCCTTGTTAGCCATTTTTCATCAACCCCAGCAGACCTTTTAACAGAATTTCAGGAGGAGGCGGGCATCCCGGTATGACGACATCAACCGGGATCACATTTTCAACGGCACCACAACTGGCGTAAGAAATGCCAAACTCACCGCCACAGACAGCGCAATCGCCAACCGCAATAACCCATTTTGGATCTGGCGTTGCTTCGTAGGTTCTTAATAACGCAGTCTGCATATGCCGGGAAACAGGACCCGTCACTAAAAGCACATCGGCATGCCGTGGCGAAGCGACAAAATGGATACCAAAACGTTCTATATCATAATAGGGATTATTTAATGCATGTATTTCCAGCTCACAGCCATTACAAGACCCTGCATCGACTGCACGAATAGCAATGCTGCCGGAAAACTTTTTATCAATATACTATCCACGCTCAAGAATACCCCGTTTGCCCATCAATGATCTGAAATTTTTCAGACAATAACGAACGCAAAGGAGCATGATGCTCATCGAGGTTGTCGAAGAAGCTCGTACAGGCC
>JALXCS010000213.1 GCA_026990815.1 Methylomonas sp.
GTGTTTAATCTCGTCGGCTGATAGCTGGTAATCATTCATGTCGTTATTATATTCGCTATCAATACAATACGTCATCTAGTTTATGTGCATTCTTGATCGCGAATAGTATAACTAAAAAAGCAAAGAAAGCGATTGGTAATGCAGATAACAACAATGATCTTCTGATATGTGATATCTCAATTTGGGAGATATCTATGCTCGTTAAACGAAAACGTATTGAAGTGGACGAATCATCTGTAAATTTGATCAGAATTATTCTCAGCTCGAGGAATTATACCGTTGTAAATATTACCCCTGAAATTGCGGAGATGTCAGTAAACCTTGACTCCACTATCAATGGTGACCCTGCTGATAGATTAATAGCTGCAACTTCTATCCTAAAACAAGCTCCTGTTGTGACAGCCGATCAAAATCTAAGAAATGCAACTGTTTTTGAGACGGTTTGGTGAAGCATATCCATTGAAGTTAGTCGAGGAAGAGCTTTTGTTTCAGGTTGGCTTGTCATATCTGTAAAACCGTATGACTGGCGCATGAAAAAAAGTTTTGCAAGGCCAAGTAGTTAAATTTTGCACTATTTGCGGAACCATCCCATTCCTTGTAGTCTATACCTTCAATGTTTATTCCTTAATCAAACCATCATGAAAAAATTATCCGGATTATTTTTCACAGTTTTATTTACTTTCGCTATTACATTAGGCGGAGTTTCCAATGCCGAAGCCAAGCGTTTTGGCGGTGCGCGTTCCTTTGGTGGAAAATCTGCATTTAGCAGTCCTTATCGTCGTTCTGTTTCACCTTCTCGTTCAGCCAGTCAAAAACAGGCTTATCAAAAAAACCAGGCAGCCCGGCAGGCGATGGGGCGTCGTGGTGGTTTGATGGGCATGTTAGGCGGTTTGGCGCTCGGTGGTTTGTTAGGCGCAATGTTTTTTGGTGGCGCATTTGAAGGATTGAATTTTATGGATATTTTGGTTTTTGGTGGGCTTGCCTATTTGCTCTTTCGGATTTTTGCTGCTAAAGCCGGCCACCGGAAACAGCCAGCCTATCAATATCAGCGGGATGATGAAAACAGTTTTTCTCAGTATCGGACAGCAGAGAATCAATCCCAGAGAAATTTTGATACCAATGTTTTATTCAACAAGAACAAAACTTCTAGTTTTTCTGAGCAGAATGATGGCCAGGATGATGCTGATTTTGCTGAATTAGTGCTTCCGAAAGGTTTTGATCAAGCCGAATTTTTAAATGGTACTAAGCAGGCTTTTTATCATCTTCAAGAGGCTTGGGACAGTAATGACCTTGCCGAAATTCGCGGGTTAACGACGGATAAGGTGTTTGCAGAGATACAACAGCAATTAAAGGATTCCGAAGGTCCAAACAAAACAGATGTATTAAAACTGGATGCAGAACTATTGGATGTCAGGGAGTTGGAAACAGAAATGGAGGCTGTGGTGTTATTTAATGCAATTATCCGTGAAGATGATGATTCGCAGGCTCATCAAGTGCAGGAAGTTTGGCATTTTGTTAAACCTAAAAACAGCATTCAACCAACCTGGTATCTGGATGGAATTCAGCAATTGGCTGATTGATTGAATTCTCCTTGGTTAAATCCTCTTCAGCAGGAAGGAGTTGATTCAGATGAAAATCGAGAGTTGAACAAGGGGGGTGAATTTTATTAAAGAAAATCAAACAACGGTCGATAAGCTTTATGCGTTTTTATAATTTTGAGGAACAACTATGTCCAATTCGATTGGGAGTCTTGTAACGCCGGGTTTTGCTACCGCTTATCAAAGTGCAAAGACCGATCAGGCCAAGGAAGTGTTAATGCTGAAAAAAATGCAGGATAATCAAAAATTGCAGGGGCAAAATGCCATGAAGCTGCTGGATTCAGCAACTGGCGTGGTTTCCGCCAGTAAGGTTGATGTTCGTGTTTAGAAGATAAGGTAGGAGGGGCTTTAGCCGCGAATTGGATTGATCGCGGCTGAAGCCCCTCCTACAGTTGTCAGCCGATTTATTGTCCCAAACAGCTAGTTTAAAACTATGCACTTTCAGTGCAAGGCATTAGCTAGATCAATAGCATCGCGAAGCGATACATTGCTTTACTGCATAACGACTTTCAGTCGTTGATAAAAATAACCTATGGACTTTTAGTCCATAGTGGTTGAGTTTTGATCAGACAGCTTCTTACTCAGTACGAAGCGCCTCAAGCGGTTCTAAACCGGCTGCTTTTATTGCTGGGGCTACGCCGGCAATAATCCCTACCAGTAAGGAAATCCCAAAGGCCGCAAAAATATAAACCCAGGCATGTTGGACCGGTAATGCCGGGATAAACTGTTTGATGGACTGCACAATCGTTAGTCCAAAAGCAATACCTAATACTCCTCCTGCAACACTCAATGCCAAAGCTTCGTACAAGAATAGAAAAAATATATCGCGTTGTTCTGCGCCAATAGCGCGTAATAAGCCAATTTCAGATATTCTTTCCGAAACAGCAATGGTCATGATGGTTAAAATCCCCACTGACCCAACCAGTAATGAAATTCCACCCAGTGCAGCAACTGCCAAAGTCAAAATATCCAATACTGAGCTCATGGTTTCAAGCATTTGGTTTTGAGTTACCACTGTAAAGTCTTCATGTCCATGTCGGGCAATTAATCTTTTTTTGATGGCTATGACCACTTTTTCCGGTGTGGAATTTTTCTGATATAGCAAGTCGATTTCCATTAAGCTTTCCCTGTTAAATAATGCCAGGGCTTTTTCGGCAGGAATGTAGATGGAGTCATCCAGGTCAAAACCCAGCATTTGGCCTTTTTTCTCCATGACGCCAATGATCCGAAAACGATCAGTGCCAATGCGAACACGCTGACCTAAAGCATTACTTTGGCCAAATAACTCCCGATATAATTTGTGGCCTAACACCGCAAATGATCGAGGGTTGCGCTGTTCACCTGCAGGTAGAAATTTGCCAAATTCAACCTTGATTTTCCACACCTCGGGTACAGCAGGACCAACACCAAAAACGCTGGCGCGGCGCTGTTTTTTTGAGGTTTCAATTCTGGCGTTGCCTTGTACAAAGGGTACTGCCGCACTGATATTGTCCAGTTTGCTGAGGCTGATCGCATCTGCTTGCGTTAATGGCCGTAAGGTGCTGATGGTTGCGCCGGAAATGCCAAAAGTCGATGTTTTCCCTGGGAATACAGCAATCAAATGAGTTCCAAATTGAGTGAATTCCGCCAGCACAAAATGGTGGATGCCTCGGCCAATGGAGGTAAGAATTACTACTGCGGCAATTCCGATGATTAAACCCAAAGCTGTAAGACCCGATCGCATTTTATTGTTAGCAAGGGTTCTGAATGATAGTAGCAGGGAGTCTGTTGTTTGCATTTGAGTAATTGAACAAACCGGGAGCGCAAATTGGTAAAAGTTAATTCAGCTTCTATACTTACCAAATATTCGGTTATCTTTCGAGAACTATTTTTATGCTTACGAAACCAGTAACGGCTTTAATGAATCAATTCAGTTGTGGAAAAAAAATGCTGATTATTTCATTGGCTTTTATTATTCCATTAGTGATCACTTATTATATGCTTCTGAACGAACAATTGGCAGTTATCAGGTTTGTTGAGAAAGAGCAGCGTGGTCTGGAATATATTATCCCGTTAAGAAAGCTAGTTCAGCATTTGCCGGAACACCGGGGACTGACCAATCGTTTTCTGGCGGGGGATACAAGAGTCAAAACACAGATACTTGCCAAAAGAAGGCAAATAGCCGAGGATATTGAGCGGCTAGATGAAGTTGATCAAAGATTAGGCGAAGAGTTTGAGGTAAAGGCAAAATGGAGTGCTATAAAAAATAACTGGCAACGCTTGCAAGATGGAGCTTCAAGTGGATCTGGAAAAGAAGTATTTGCTAAACACAGCCAATTGATCGGCAATGTTTTATCCTTGCTGAAAGATGTTGGTGACAGTTCTAATTTAACCCTGGACCCCGAGCTGGACAGTTATTATTTGATTCAGTCGGTTGTTTCATTGATTCCGCAGGTAGTAGAAAATCTTGGTCAGGCGAGAGGGCTTGCTTCTGGGATTGCGGTCTCCGGGGCGCCTGGTTTACGACAAACAATCAGGCTGACCAGCTTGTTGGCAACGGTTCAAAATGACATTCACGAACTAAAACGTGGCGTAGATGTGTTGTCACGAGCAAATCAACAAGTATTCTCCAGGATAAGTCGTGACTTTAACCGGGCAGTTTCACAATCGAACAACTATTTGCAATTCCTTAGTAAGGAGATTTTGCAAGTTGAGCAGGTAAAAGTTGATCCGGAGATAGTGTTTGGCCAAGGCTCGGATGTTATTGCTAAAAATTTTAAAACTTTGGACCTGATGATTCCCGAATTAATTGGTGTATTGAAGGAAAGGGAAGACCATTATTTTAACAGCCTGGTAATGGAGTCAGTCATTGTGGTGGTGATGACCATGTTGGCAATATATCTGTTTATGGGGTTTTTTCAATCATTTATCATTGCTATTGAAAAATTAAAAACTGCAACAGCAGAAGTTGCTGCTGGCAATCTTGGAGTGAAAGTCGAATTGAAAAACCGGGATCAGTTTGGAGAGGTGGCTGAATCTTTTAATGAAATGTCTAAACAATTTTCCGAGGTTTTGAAAGAGGTGCAGGTTGTGGTTGAACAGCTCGCCACTTCGGCGGTACAGTTGTCACACACAAGCGAGGAGGCCAATGAGGGGGTGCAAAGACAGCAAACGGAAGTTGAACAAATGGCTTCAGGAATGACAGAAATGGCGGCTTCAGCCCAGGAAGTAGCGCGGAGTGCGCAAAGCACCGCCGAGGCCACTCAGGCTGCTCATGAAAATGCTTCAACCGGGTCCTCGGCAATTGAAAGCACGGTTAAAGCAATCCATGCTTTATCGGATGAATTTGCGATAGCGACAGATGTCGTGCAAAATCTTGCAAATGATAGCGAAAAAATAGGTTCGGTTCTGGATGTTATTCGAAGTATTGCGGAACAAACAAATTTATTGGCGTTAAATGCGGCAATTGAAGCGGCAAGAGCGGGAGAGCATGGCCGGGGGTTTGCAGTTGTCGCGGATGAAGTCCGGACTTTGGCCAGTCGTACTCAAGAATCGACCCAGGAAATTCAGGATATGATTGAGCGGTTGCAAGCGGGCACCATGGAGGCGGTTTCAGTTATGCAGGCCGGACAGAAGCGGACAGTGAACAC
>JALXCS010000214.1 GCA_026990815.1 Methylomonas sp.
CCCCTCCCCATCAGGAGAAGAAAAATGTATTCAGTTTTTAAGCACTGGAACGGCACTTAATAGTGTTTTTGTATATTCATGCCGTGGTGCATTCAAAACTTGTTCAACATTGCCATATTCTACTATTTTGCCCTTGTTCATGACGGCAACATCATCGGCAATTTCGGCAACGACAGCAATATTGTGAGTGATAAACAAATAACTCAGTCCTTGATCTTTTTGTAATGATTTCAACAACTCAATAATTTGTGCCTGAACAGAAACATCCAAAGCACTGGTTGGTTCATCGCAGACAATTAATTTTGGTTTGACTGCCAACGCCCTGGCAATACAAATTCTCTGACGCTGGCCACCAGAAAATTCATGGGGATATCGAAAGGCTACTGTCACTGGTAAATCAACTTGCCGCAACAAACGGTTAACCAACTCCCTTCTTTCATTTGCCGATACTTCGGGATGCAATGCCCTGACGCCCTCATCAATAATTTCTCCAACCAGCATCCTTGGATTCATGGAAGAAAAAGGATCTTGAAACACGATCTGAATTTCAGACCGTTTCAGTCGCAACTCATTTCCCTGGAGTTCATTTAACAAAGCTCCCTCAAACCAGACTTCTCCTTCGGTATAGGGAATCAGACCCAACAAACCCTTTCCTAAAGTAGTTTTCCCGCAGCCCGATTCGCCCACCAGCGCCAACGTTTTACCCTGTTGCAGTTCCAGATTAACACCGTCAACTGCTTTCACATGCCCGACAACACGTTTAAAAATGCCTTTACGAATCGGATAGTAGACCTTGAAGTCCTTCAGTTTCAGCAACGGCTGTTTTTCTGTGATCTTACGATTCAAACTGCTTGTCATTGAAGGCAAAGCGGCCAATAGTTTTTTGGTGTAGGGATGTTTTGGTTGACTGAAAAAAACCTCTGTTGCTGCCGCTTCTACAATCTTGCCTTTTTGCATCACAGCGACACGATCTGCAAGATTGGATACCAGCGCCAAATCATGACTGATTAGCCACAAGGCCATGTTGTTTTGTTTTTGAATTCGATGCAGCAATTCCAGAATTTGCTTTTGAATCGTGACATCCAGCGCCGTTGTTGGCTCATCGGCAATCAATAAAGCAGGTTCGGCCGCCAGGGCAATGGCAATCATGATGCGCTGTCTTTGCCCCCCGGAAAGCTGATGAGGATAATCCCGATATTTCCGTTCTGGATCCGGTATTTCAACTTGCCGAAGCAATTCCATTACTCTGGCTGAAATTTTCTGTTTGGGCCAGGAAAAATGCAGCTCCAGCACTTCCACAATCTGGTCGCCAATGGTCATAACCGGATTTAAAGACGCCATTGGATCCTGAAAAATCATACCAATGCGCCTGCCGCGAATAGTACAAAAATCAATCTCAGGGATTGCCAGCAAATTTTCACCCGCTAGACTTATTTCAGTGGCTTTAAGTGCGGCATTTTCCGGTAACAATCGCATCACCGATAAAGCCGTGATGGATTTTCCAGAACCGGATTCCCCAACCAAAGCAAAAGTTTCACCGGAAAAAACATCAAAACTGATGCTATCAACAACCTTGTCGCCATGATTAAACGCGACGGACAAATCCTTAACAGTCAACAAGGCTTCAGACATTATTTGCCCGCCTTGGATCAAATGCATCTCGAACGGTATCTGCAAAAATATTGGCTGCCAGCACCAGGCTGAACATAAATAGAAAAGAAGCCAGCAATGACCACCAGACAATGGGTTCCCGCGCCATTTCCAAACGCGCGCCGTTGATCATGTTGCCCCAGCTATATGTCGTCGGATCAACGCCGATATTGATATAAGAGAGTACCGCCTCAGCCAAAACCAGAGAGCTAAAATCCAGCACCACTGAAATCAGTACAATATGCATAACATTGGGTAAAATATGCCGGATTAAAATGATCCTGCGCCTGACTCCCAGCGCTTGCGCCGCCTGCACATATTCCATTTCCCGAAGTTTCAGGGTCTCCGCTCTTAACAAACGGCATAAACCTGTCCAACTGGTAACCCCCAAAATCAGGCATAAAAAGAACAACCTCATATCGGCCCTAACTACCAAATTAGTAAATTGATCGGCATTGTTCGCCATGTAGACCTGCACCATCAAAATGGATGCGGCAATCAACAAAACACTGGGTATGGAATTAAGCGTGGTATAAATATATTGAATAACATCATCGACCCAGCCCCGAAAAAAACCAGCCAATATGCCAAATACAATTGCCAGAGGCAGCATGATCAGGGTTGTGAGGGAACCAATAACCAGACCCGTTCGGATGCTTTTGACAGTCTGGTAAAACACATCCTCGCCTACTTTATCTGTCCCTAAAACATGATACCAGGCGGATAATTCAATCAATGTATAGCTTCCAGAAACGAGAATAAAAATTGTCAGCCAGATAGCTTTAGAAGTTTTGCTTTGAAAAAATAGACGATTTTGCTGTTTTCTAAAAAGCCAGAATAATATCAACACAAAACCAAAAAGGCCCACACCTTTTGCAAATCCCAAAGTTGCTTTTTTAGCAAAATCTTGTGTCTTTTCCTTTTTCGGATCCTTCAAATGCCCGCCGCCATATTCCAATCTGGAATAGGTCCACTTTTGGGTGCCATCTTCAGCCCTGATAAGTTCCTTGCTGTATAGGTAAGCTGCAAATGGCGCCGAATAGCTTTTTTCCTGATGTTTACGGATCGGAGTCGCCCAATAATCCAACAAACTAATCACTTCATTGGTTTTGTCATTGGCTTGCTTAAAATGAATCGAATCCATCAGGCCAATAATAATGAAAAAAACCAGCACCACCAATGCCACCATGCCAGCACGACTTGATTTGATCTTTTCCAAAGGCCTTCGTAAATGCTCTTTGCCCCGTAGATAAAACCCCAGGCTGAATATCATAAGCACCAGTAAAAACAGCAAGCCATCTGTCCAAAGTACAATCATGATAATCTGACTCTTGGATCGACAATGGTGTAGGAAATATCGGTTAGCAACAAGCCGATGATGTACAGAACTGACCCCAGAAACACCATTGATCTGACAATGGCAAAATCCTGGCGATTGATGGCGTCAATGGTATAACTTCCCAAGCCTGGAATGCTGAAAAAAGATTCCAGAATCAAACTGCCCATAAACAATAATGGCAACACCACGACCACACCGGTCAGAATTGGAATCAAGGCATTTTGTAACACATGCTTGAACAAGGTTCGGGTTTCTGACAGACCTTTTGCTCTGGCAGTTCTGACGTAATCCTTGTTCACTTCTTCCAAAAACAAGGTGCGATACCAGCGCGCACTGGAGCCAATACCCGCCACAACACTGATAATAACCGGCAAGACCAAAAACTTGATCGCTGCAAAGCCATCATCATAGCCAGAAATTGGCACCAGCTTCAGCAGCTTGCCAATCACAAACTGGCCGCCAATAATATAAAACAACGATGATATGGACATCAAAATGACACACAAAACGATACTGCTAAATTCCAGATAACTGTTGCGAAACAACACCATCATAAGCGCCACGCTAATGTTAACCAGCAATCCGACCAGCAATGATGGCAAGGCTATTGCCAAACTCGGCCACATACGCTGCTTGATATCCGCGCCTATGTTTCTGCCGCTATCTGAAATGCCAAAATCAAAAGTAAACAGATTGATCGATTTTTGAAAAAAGATGGTTTGCTTCACTTTTGCCAAGCCCTGCTGTTTGTCATTCCAGAGCAGCGGTAAATCAGGTCCGCGTTGGTGTGTCCAGTTTTCTATCGCTTGTTGCGTCACATGCTTTTGCCCCAATTGCATGCGCGCTATATCATCAGGACTGTTGACAATAAAAAACAAAACAAACGTTAAAACATTAACGCCAAACAACAAGGGAATTGCATATAAAAAACGCCGGATAATGTAGTGAATCATTGCAGCGTGGCCTTGACACGGCGTTGATAGGAATAATAGGCTGGCAACAACATCAGCAAAAGTAATAATACTAACGCCACAACGGGCCAAAATACCGGCCGGTTCCATTGCTTTCTAAGTTCCGCCCTTTTTTGTGCTTCGATCCTTGTATATTTGATCCTGTTATTGGCCATCAGATTGGGTTTTAGATTTTGGTGCCAGCTGTGATACAAAGAGAAATTTTTAGGATGCAACCCAAACAACCAGGGCGCGTCACGGCGTACAATTTCCTGCATTTTCTGGATTATCTGAAACCGTTCAGGGCCATTCTCCATATTGCGCATTTTTTCAAACAGCCGGTCAAACTCCGGATTTTGGTAATTTGCCGCATTTTCCCCTGCATACTTTACTTTGGAATTACCGCCATACAACAGAAAAAAGAAATTTTCCGGATCAGGATAATCCGCATTCCAGCCCCACATAAAAATCTGAGCATTGCCCGAACGCATTTTTTGCTGAAAACGATTATAGTCTGTGGCACGAATAACCAGCTGAATCCCCAGTTTTTCAAACTGCTTTCGATACCAGTTTAGACGGGAACGATCATCCGGGCCACTGGCCGCCGTGTCGAAATACAAAATTAATGCTTCTCCTGTCGCTGGATCAATCGCATTGGCATAACCAGCTTCTGCCATTAATTTCTTCGCTACACTGACCGGTTTCCTGCGCGCATATCCGTTAACCCAATCATAGACATAAGGATTAATTCCTTGCTTGCCTTCCTGATAGCCATAAATTCCCGGAGGTAATACGCCTTGCGCAGCCATGCCCCGACCATTCATAAAAATGGCAATATATTCTTCATAATCCATGGCAATAGCAATAGCCTGACGGAGTTTTCTTGCCCGTTCCGTTAACCCCCCAACAACCGGATCAAGCATATTAAAACCCATATAGTAGGTCGATGCAGCAACGGCCGTTTGCAATTGTATACCTTTTGATTTTAATTCCGGCGTTAGTTCTGCGGCTCCTTGTCCTGAAAACTGGATAGCCATATCAAAACTGTCCGAAGCGATTCCCGAAGCATCATAATAGCCTTGTAAAAATTTGTTCCAGTATGGAATGGTCTCTCTTTCCAGAATAAAAACCACTTTCTTTATAAAGGGCAGCAATTTACCTGCGTCTTTCAATAAGCCCTGCTCCGCATCGCCCGGATCGCCTTCGGTTGGGTAATGGGCCGGATGATAATGAGGGTTTTTTTCCAGAATCATACGCCGGTTAGGATTGTTTTCCGTC
>JALXCS010000215.1:0-13675 GCA_026990815.1 Methylomonas sp.
CGATGCAACACTTCAAGGTGTTTAATCTCGTCGGCTGATAGGTGGTAATCATTCATGTCGTTATTATATTCGCTATCAATACAATACGTCATCTAGTTTATGTGCATTCTTGATCGCGAATAGTATATATAAAGTGTAAAGTGAACAGCTACATTTCACCTGATGCCCCAAAATATTTTTTGGAGTCCAGTTTGTACCTGATTCATTGTCTTTATTTTCACCAACTCTTTGAAATTATTTTCTAAGCAATCGTTTCAATCTAACAAAGGTATCGCTTTATCACTGGATTAGTTATGATTGCCATACTTAGCAGCGTCCAAACAGTAATGGCGCCGGTCGGTAAATCAAAAAGTATCGAAACTACCAGTCCCAAAAGGTAACCAGCCAAACCGACCAGGTACGATACAATTAGTTTTTTTTTAGGATTGATTATATGACGGCTGACCAGTGCCGGCAAAATCAAACTGGCAAATACCAGATAGATCCCTATTAATTGTACTGAAGCGGTGATTGCCAAAGAAAAAACAAAATAAAACACGCTGGGCCTTTTTCTACAATCCACTGTATACCAGATGAGCAATAACGGTGCGTATAGTGCAGCTACCCAGAGCAATTGCTGGTTATTTACCCATAAAATTTGTCCAACTAACAAATCACGTAATAATTCTTCACTATGTGCTGAAAAACTGGCTAACAACAGACCACCACTGGCAGCCAGAATGAAAAGCAAACCAATCAATGCTTCTAATATCGAGGGAAATTGTCGCTCTAAATAATGAATCACAGCCGCGCCACTCATGGCGCTCATCCCAGCAAAAACCTGGATCTGCCAGTTCGCTAATTCGCCTCCAAAAATGGTTGCTGCAATCACGCCCAAGGCAGCAATTTGGGCAATTGCAATATCAATAAATATAATACCCCGTCTGAGAACTTCTTGTCCCAAAGGGACATGGGTAGAGAGTACCAATGCCCCCGCCAGAAAAGCTGGCAAAATCAGTAACAGCTCAAAATTGTCTCCCATCATTTATTTGCATCCAATAATCGCTGAATCGTGTCATCAAATAATGCAAATAAATTTTCACTTTGCTCATCACCGCCAACGGTAAAAGGTAATGTGACTTTAGTTATTGCTGCCTTATCAACTAACCAATCTGTTGCTCTGGAAGGTTGGTAGGCGGCATTGATTACCATTTTTGCAGGCGTGGCCTTGATTTGGTTGAGAACCTTGTTCAAATCCTCAACAGTGGGTGGAACTCCTGGTTTCACTTCTAGTGCGGCAACTTTTTTTATTTTCAACCAATCAAATAAATAACTCCAATTATCGTGTTGAACAACAACGGCAACCCCTTTTAAGGGTATTGCTTGCTGCTGCCATTTTTCTATCGCAGCCTGCCAGCGTTGACTAAACCCCTCCCATCGTTGTTGATATAGTGAAGCATTTTCAGCATCAATTTTTTGTAATCGTTGTGATAGCGCCTTCGCAACCAACAGAATATTCAATGGACTGGTCTGAATATGGGGATTACCGGCTGAATGGATATCGCCTAGACTTCGATCCAGGGCAACCGGTACATCCAATAATTTGACATAATTTGTCGCCATAAAATTACCTGCGGCTCCAGTCTGAATGCTTGCGTTGCCAGATTTTTTTTGCAATAAAGGCAGCCAGCCTATCTCCAGTTCTGCGCCGGTACAAACCAGTAGATCGGCTTGTCTTATTTTTGCAATAAGGCTGGGACGAGCTTGAATATGATGGGGGTCTTGCAGCCCTGAAGTCGCAGAAAAAACCCTAATGTTGTTGCCCCCCAATTCTTGACTTAATGACGCCCACTCCGGTTCACAAGCAAAAATATTGATGTCCGCAATAACGGGGAAACTATTCAAAAGTAATAGCAGGGGAAGTACTCTCATTTCTTGATCCTTAGATAATTTGGGAAGGTGAATAAAATTGCCTGTGCATATAACCAGTCTTGTTATTTGTAACCCTATGCGCTTACAAATCAGATGATAAATTTTTTTACATCACTTGAGATGATTTGCTCAGGTATACAAAATAACAAAAAACCTGGTTTATTTTTTTCATCAAGCCTTAATAACTATGTGCGCCATGGGTACCAATATTGACGGTATATTGTAAAAAGAATTGCGTATCATCAATACGAGAAGATTGATCATAATTGACTTGAGCTCGAATTCGACTGAATTCACTGGGTAACCACTCAAGCATAAAGCTATAACGCCGAGGATTAGTGTTCGTCAAATCAAAATTAGCATCACTAAGTAATGTATTGCTCAATCTGGTAAATGAACTTCCCAGATGATCGTAACGTAATCCGGCACGCCAATGAGGAATAAATTGATAGATTCCTTCGATATAACCACCGTAATGCTGAGCATTGTAAGCAGCCCCCATTGAAGTATCGCTATTGAACAATTGACCATTCTCATGTTGGTAAAAAAAGTCACTCTGCAGGGTGAAATTTTGCTGCGTAGGATTACCATTTGGCGCCCATTTATAAATCAGTGACAAATTGCTGATATTAGTATCCCCACTAAAAGAAACCGGGTTATTGCCATTACCAAATGCGCGGTCTTTTGGACTTGATTCCCAATGAGAAACACCGGCTTGCCAACTATGGCTGATGCCAATATCGCCACCAGTTTTAGCAAAAATTAGCCAATCACCAATTCCTCTGTGACCAGAATTACCAGGATAATGGCCGCCACTGCCAATGGTCCCACCAATTTCAATCAATTGATCAGTCGGCAGGACGAAAGATAATTTCACGCCATCGGTGGTGAGTTGATCACCAAATAAACCACGATAAATCAAAGGCGCATCAGAAAAATTCCAGGCATGGGCATGGCGTTCATTCAGATAACCAATCGGTGAGAAAAACCGGCCTGCACGCACAGTCGCACCATAACCCAGGCCCAATGTTTCAATAAAGGCTTCTTCAATGCCAATATCAACATTACCATCTTCGTCGGCCAAGGCGAAAGTAGCTTGTCCAGAAAACAGTTGATCGACACTGGCGCTTAAAGTAATTTCACTTTCGCCTAATGAAAAACCTTGGGGAACCAAACCCGCCTCATTTTGCAGAGAATAGCCACTCAACACATAATTATCCGGGGATTCGGAATAATGATTATATTGACCATTCAATACTAAACTAATAGCAGGGTTGAAGTCATTAATACGATGGGTTTTTGGAACCGGAGTATTTTTGACGATGGCCACCTCCGAAGCGACTTCCTTATTCGCGGCTTCAGCTTTTGCAAGGCGTTGCTCTAATTGTTGAATGCGTTGCTCATATTCAGATCGCATTTGAGCAAGTTCTGCTTTTATCTCGCTTATCTCATCAGCAAAAACGGGTGTTATAAATGCAAAAACTGCTCCAGCAAATATAAATCTGACGGTGTTTTTCAACTTTATTTTTAAAAAATGATGAATGGAAATATTTGACTTGACGACCTAAAAACCATCAATAACTGATTATTGTAGGCGAGTGTCATTGGTCATTATAATTGATGTTTATTACGGCTTTGTTACGGATGTAATGGTATTCACGTTTCAGGCAGATTGTGAAGAAAATTTTTTCAAATATCGTTTTCCACCGATAAGTAAAAGATTTTTTATGATGGAAATCGGATCTTGATTCACATTATTATTTTGGTTATGAATGAATAATATCACTTACCGCCATTCCACAAATTTTTGTCATGTACAGAGATCAATTACAAAGATTTATACCTTTTCTTGATCAAAAAATTCAATTAATAATACTTCTACTCTCAGGAAAAGGATTGTTGAAAATACTTTTTAAAACAAGAGCGGGTTTAAATATTCTTAATGATTAATTTTTGGCCTGGTTGCAGAATGCTTTTCAGGCTAAGTTTATTCCAAAGCGCCAATTTTTTACTGCTAATGGCAAATTTACGCGAAATATCCCAGAAAGTATCGCCTTTTTTTACGATGTAAAGACGTCGTTTTGTTCGTTTTCTGGTTTTTTTTGATCGAAATGGATGATGTAACTGCTTATTTGATGTGGTGGGGATTAGCAGATATCGTCCAGCATGGATAAAGTTGCTGGCCATGCGATTGACTTCCCGTATGGATTTAACAGATGTCCGGTATTTTTTTGCAATCAGACTTAAATTTTCTCCTGATCTTATTTTGTGACGTCGCCATTGGATACGTTGATTTTTTGGGAGTTCAGCCAGTTTTTGCTTAAATTTTTCTGCTTTATTGACCGGGATCAATAGTCTATGAGGTCCATTTGGGGCGGTATGCCAGCGATTAAAGCCCGGGTTGAATTTGAAAAATTCATCCAACGTCATATCAGCCAGTTTGGCCGCTTTGGCGAGTGATAACTGTGAACCTACATCAACACTAACAAAGGCGGGCTGATTAGGGATATCAAGCAAACTGATATTTAAAGTTTTAGCATCTGCAAAGATTTTGGCAATAGCCAATAATCTAGGCACATAATTCATGGTTTCCTTGGGTAAGCGCAAAGACCAGTAATCAGTTGATTTATGTTTTCTTCTATTGTTTCGGATTGCCCGGTTGATTCGACTTTTACCGGCATTATAAGACGCCAGTGCCAACAACCAGTCACCTTTAAAACTGTTTGAAAGCTGTTTTAAATATTGGGTTGCAGCTTCTGTTGAGGCAAAAACATCACGGCGACCGTCATACCACCAGTTTTGTTTTAATCCAAAATGGCGGCCAGTTGAGGGAATAAATTGCCACAGGCCTGCTGCTTTTTTCCGGGAGTGGGCGTGCGGTCGAAAAGCACTTTCAACGGCGGGTAGTAAGGCAAGTTCCCCCGGAAGTCCTTTGGTTTCAATTTGTTCGAGAATATTGTAAAGATAGGGCGCAGCACGCTTTTGAATTCGTTCAAGATATTCGGGATGTTTCAAATACCATTGGTATTCCCTGTTAATTCGTTTATTTGAAATGTCTGAAATTTTATAAAGGGAAACCATTCGGTCCCAAATTGTCAGAGGTTTAGGTGGTTTTTTCTTGGAAGCAGAAAAAACCGGTTGAATGGATTCAGCTTTCCGGTTGATAATGACCAGTTCAATCGGTTGTGCTTTAACCACTGGCGCTTTTGGAGGAGGCTTCTGGATACTGGTGACGTGTTTTGCGCACCCCGCAGTTAGCAATAAAATGAATATTAATGCAGTTTTAAAGGCAATTTTATGCGTCATCCTGAATGTTAATTGAAACTTAAATTTAGAGGAAATTATAGATGGTTTTGCTTGGTATTACGAATATTGATGGGAATTGGTTGGCAAATGAAGCGAAAATTTTTGTTTGAATGGTTCCAAACCCCAAAAGGGCTTGTGCTAAGACAACAGGAAACGGATTACCTGCAACGAAATATCACGGTCAGTTATAAGCAGACAATCTTACAAATTGGAGCGCTGGGGTGGGAGCAAGATTTTATCGATTGTTCTTTCTATACAAGATTTGTAATAGCTGATAACAAGGCCAGAGGTTGTGAGCAAAGTGCCAAGATTCAATCAACGGCTAACTTAATGCCGATTCAAACGGAATCTATCGATCTGGTGATTTTGCCTCATGTTTTGGAGTTTGAGCGTGATCAACATCATGTATTACGGGAAGTTGAACGGGTGCTGAAACCAGAAGGCAAACTGATCATGATTAGTTTTAATCCGTGGCGAGTATTTACGCATTGGCAATATTTTAAAAATAGAGATAAGCATGACCCGTGGATAGGGGTTTTTATTCGACGATCAAAAATTATCGATTGGTTGAAATTGCTTAATTTTGAGATTGAAGCTGTTGTCGGCTTTAATTTTGATGTCAATAAACCGGAACCCCATCTTATCGAGAGTCTGAGAAAAAGAAATGCGTTGTTTGCTGCTGCTTATGCAGTCAAAGCGGTAAAACGCCGTTATCATTTAATTCCATTGGAGCCAGTTAGAGCCCGAAAATTCAGGCTGGCTTCAGTGGGTGTTTTGGAACCATCAAATCGCAGTAAACTATGACCGAACCTGTAATTATTTATACTGATGGAGCATGCCGTGGAAATCCTGGTCCTGGAGGATGGGGGGCGGTGTTACGCTACAAGCAAAACACTCGGGAGTTGTTTGGTGGTGAATTTGACACGACTAATAATCGAATGGAACTAATGGCGGCCATCATGGCGCTGGAAAGTTTGAATAGACCCTGTCAGGTTGAATTAAGTACCGATTCGACTTATGTCCTGAAAGGAATCACCGAATGGATGGATAATTGGAAAGCCAGAGGCTGGAAAACCGCGAATAAAAAACCGGTTAAAAACGAAGATCTTTGGCGCAGATTGGATGCAGCCATTGGACAGCATGATGTCCAGTGGCAATGGGTGAAAGGTCACTCTGGACATGAGGGTAATGAATTGGCAGATAGTCTGGCGAATAAAGGCATAGATTCTTTATGACTCTTTTTCCACTGTACTTGACAAAAATATGTGGGATGGAGCTAAGGAACGTTCAAAAAATTAATTTAACAACTGACTTGCCTTTTTATTCGCCATCCACGTTACACATACAGTTACATAGCTTATTATGCGTCTGTTTGTGTTGCCTCGAATGCGTAAAAAATTCTGCGTCAGTTGTTGAATTAATTTCTTTCTCGTCCCAAAGTTATTGAAATAAAAAGACATACGTAAATATATCCTTGTAGCTCTCCGTTGCATCCCTGCGATAGAAGTTATATTGTTTTTCAATCAATCACTAATATCTTTGGCACCCTAGCACCCAAGAAGCTGAATTTTTTGTCGTGTACAAAGCTCTTTTCCCAATCAAGTGATAACGGTTGGCGCACTACGACCGGTGCGTTTTTTTATTTCACAAAGCTGTTCAGCCAGATCAATTAATTTTGCCAGGGCGATTTGCGCATCCTGATCTTGACGCGCGGAGGCTGATTCAAATCTTTCCAGATAAATTCTTAAAGTAGCACCCACTGTTCCGGTTCCGGATAGTCTGAAAACCATTCGCGAGCCATCTTCAAAACCAATACGTATTCCCTGGTTTTTACTGATGCTGCCATCGACAGGATCCTGATAGCTGAATTCATCGGCAAATTTTACGGTAAAGTCACCAAAGCTTTTTCCTGTCAGGCCTGGAAGTTGTTCGCGTAAATGGTCAAAAATGCTGTTTACAATGGCTAAATCTACTGCTTCATAATCGTGTCGGCTGTATATGTCACGGCCAAATTTTTGCCAATGTTGCTGAACAATATCACCGACTGCAAGGCCGGTTTTCGCTAATAAATTCAGCCAGAATAACACTGCCCAAAGTCCGTCTTTTTCACGCACATGGTTAGATCCAGTGCCGAAACTTTCTTCTCCGCACAAAGTGATTTTTCCGGCATCCAGCAGGTTGCCAAAATATTTCCAGCCAGTTGGGGTTTCATAGCAGGCAATGTCAAGTGCTTCTGCCACACGGTCCACTGCCTGGCTGGTAGGCATTGAACGGGCAACACCGGCTATTCCTTGACTGTAAGCAGGGATAAGGTGGGCATTGGCAGCCATGATTGCCAGACTGTCGCTAGGCGTAACAAAAATATGATTTCCCAGAATCATATTTCTGTCACCATCGCCATCTGAGGCCGCACCAAAAGTAGGTGCTTCAGCGCTGAACATAAGATCTGCCAGTTTCTTGGCGTGGGCCAGGTTAGGGTCAGGATGGCCTCCGCCAAAGTCAGGCAGGGGGATTGCATTAATTACTGAACCCGGTTTGGCGCCCAGCATTTCTTCAATAATTTTTTTTGCGTAAGGGCCAGTAATAGCATGCATGGCATCAAAACATAAAGTGATACTTCCTGACTCAATAGCTTTGTTGATCAACGGAAAATCAAATATCTGATTCATTAAATTGGCATAATCATCAACCGGGTCAACAATAGTGATTTTGAAAGTTTCGATTTGTTGTGCGCCGATGCTGTCCAAATCAATATCATCAATTTCTGCAATTTTATATTCCGAAATTAGCATACTTTGACGATAAAATTCATCGGTAAATTTTTCTGGGGCAGGGCCGCCGTTGCTAACATTGTATTTAATGCCAAAATCTTCATCAGCCCCGCCTGGGTTATGGCTGGCAGAAAGAATCAAACCTCCAGAGGCCTGGTTTTTTCGGATTAAATGTGACGCGGCAGGGGTGGAAAGTAACCCGCCTTGGCCTATAATAAGATGACCAAACCCGTTGGCTGCAGCAATTTTAATAATGATCTGGATAGCCTCACGGTTAAAATAGCGGCCATCGCCTCCCAGTACGAGGCTGGAACCTTGGTCGACGGGTAAAGAATTGAAAATGGATTGAACGAAATTTTCCAGATAATTGGGTTGCTGGAACACCTTGACTTTTTTTCTTAACCCGGAGGTTCCGGGTTTTTGGTCATCAAAGGGTTGGGTGGGTACTGTTTTAATTCTCATTATTTCTAGCTCTGCCTAGTGTATTAATCAAGATGATGTCACTATATCAAAAAGTAAGGTTAATGTTGATTTAAGATGGAAATATTAGGATGCGCACTTTAGTATTATTATTTGGAAATTTATTTTTTTGCCATTTGGTATTTGCCAGCGAAGGGGTTTGGTTGCTTGTCGATACACAATCCATGAACCTGGAAGTTAAAAGAGGACAGAAAACCATCGAAGTGTTTGATAATATTTCAATCGGACGAAACGGCGCAGGGTACAAGGAACATCGGGGTGACGATGTGACGCCATTGGGAACCTACAAAATAGGTTGGGTAAACAAAAAAAGTCCTTATCATCTGTTTTATGGGTTTAATTACCCAACCATGGAAAATGCACAAAAGGCTTTGGCAGATGGGCTGATTAGCAGAAAAACCTTTGCTTCGATAAAAAAAGCGCATATGCAGAACAGGCTTCCTCCACAAAATACCCCCCTCGGCGGTCGTATTGGGATTCACGGAATTGGTCGTGGCAATAAAAAAGTGCATGAATCAATGAATTGGACGCATGGTTGTATAGCTTTGACGAACCATCAGATTCAAAGATTGTCAAAATGGATAAATAAGGGCACATTGGTAAAAGTAAAATAATACTGGAAAAGGGCTTAAAAACAGTGCAAAATTAGAACTGGTTTCATAGCGTTAGGTTTTGTTTTTAATATATTAAAATAAGGAAAAAACATGTATAAAGCAATTAAGATTTCCGCAATCGTTTTAACTGCAGGTCTGGCTGTTGGTTGTGCCAGCACAGATGATATTGCTAATTTGCAATCACAGATTGATGGTTTGAGAACTGATCTGGATAAAACTTCCACTGCTGTTGCAAGTGCTCAAAATGCTGCGCGTGAGGCAGCGGCGAGAGCTTCTGCTGCGGAAGCTGCGGCGGACCGTGCTGCTGGTTTTGCAGAAGAAACAAATAATAAGCTGGATAGATTATTCAAGAAATCAATGATGAAATAATTCGATTTTTTCTTAACTCAAAAAAAGCCTTGTAGCTATGTAGCTACAGGGCTTTTTTGTTTATATTTGCCTATTTTGATCTTTTCAACACAACATGACTCAGGTTAATCAAGATAAACTTTCCAGCGCCCGTTTTACCCAGGCTACTGATGCATTTGTAGAAATTTTTACGGCTTCAGTCGATTTTGATCAGCGTATGGCCCAGCAGGATATTCAGGGTTCAATAGCCCATGCATCCATGTTACATAGGATTGGTGTTTTAACAGATATTGAGCATGATGAAATTATCAAAGGCTTAGAAACGATAAGCCAGGAAATTAGCAATAGGGAATTTCAATGGTCAATAAAACAGGAAGATGTTCATATGAACATCGAAGCAAGATTGACTGAACTGATTGGTATTGCCGGTAAGAAATTACATACCGGGCGATCTCGCAACGATCAGGTGGCAACCGACATACGTCTTTATTTGCGCAGCGAAATTGATAGCATTATCAGTTTAATTAATTGTTTGCAAACTGCTTTGCTGGACGTGGCAGAACGGGAAGCTGAGACCATTATGCCGGGTTTTACCCATCTCCAGGTAGCTCAGCCGGTGACTTTTGGACACCATCTGATGGCCTGGTTTGAAATGCTGGTGCGGGACAAGGAAAGGTTATTGGATTGCCGTAAAAGGGTCAATATCATGCCATTGGGTGCAGCAGCTCTGGCAGGGACCAGCTATCCGATTGATCGAGATTATGTGGCAAAATTACTGGAGTTCGACAGGCCAACAGCTAATTCACTGGACTCAGTCAGTGATCGTGATTTTGCTATTGAATTTGCGGCTGCAGGCAGTTTGATTATGATGCATTTATCCCGGTTCTCAGAGGAACTTGTGCTTTGGTCCAGCGCCCAATTTGATTTTATTGAGTTGCCTGATGCTTTTTGTACAGGTTCATCCATCATGCCGCAAAAGAAAAACCCCGATGTACCTGAGTTGGTTAGAGGCAAATCCGGACGTGTTGCAGGCCATTTGATGTCATTACTGATGTTAATGAAAAGTCAGCCGCTCGCCTATAACAAGGATAACCAGGAAGACAAAGAACCTCTATTCGATACCGCAGATACCCTAATTAATTGTTTACGTGCTTTTGCCGATATGATCCCGCATATTCAATGCAAAAAGCAGAATATGTATAAGGCAGCAAAGCAGGGTTTTTCCACTGCTACTGATTTGGCTGACTATTTGGTAAGAAAGGGCATGGCTTTCCGTGATGCTCATGAAGTGGTGGGATTGGCGGTTCGTTTGGGGATTGATTCGAACCGCGATTTGTCTGAATTGTCGCTTGAAGAATTACAGCAGTTTTCAGATATCATTACTGAAGATGTTTATGATGTATTATCTTTGGAGGGTTCAGTTGCTTCCCGTAAACATTTGGGTGGCACTGCGCCGGGAAGAGTTAGGGAGGCAGTCCAATTGGCCAAAAAGCAATTAAAAATTTAGATTTGGATGTTCAAGCCGCAAAGAGTTCCAAAAATCAGAACTGTTCAGCTGACCCAGTAATCACAACCATAGATTTGCTTCGGCACGGTGAGGTAAAAGGCGGCACCTGTTTTCGTGGCCAAACAGATGATCCTTTGACCACTAAAGGTTGGCAGCAAATGCAGCAACCTATCATCGGTCATCAGTGGGATATTATAATTAGTTCTCCTTTGTATCGTTGCCTGGATTTCGCGCGATGGTTAAGCAATCGGAGAAAATTACCTATTTCAGTTATTCCTGAAATTTCAGAGATTAATTTTGGCGATTGGGAAGGAAAAACAGCTGAGCAAATCGAACAGTATTCTCCAGGGGCGTTGTCATTGTTTTATGATAATCCTGACCGATCACCACCAGGTAAAGGCGAGAGTATTTCTGATTTTTCAAAACGGGTTTACGAAGGTTGGCAGAGGCTGATTGTTGAAAATGCCGGAAAAAAACTGTTGGTGATTACGCATGCGGGTGTTATTCGCATGATTTTTTCTTATATTCTAGATATTTCAATACAAAAAAGTTTCAATATTCAAATCGACCATGCCTGTTTCAGCCGTTTTCAGCATTTTCGTACCAATGAATACCAATATTGTCAGTTTATAAAGCACCAAAATATACAAATGTGAACAACAGCTCAACTCCATAGATTAAAGCTTATACCCATACTTTTGGCCTGGCTTTTCCTCAATCTGCGGCTATGCTTGAAGCAGATGACTGAAGCAATAAACCTTCCTGAAATAAAACTGGGTTCTCCTGGTGAGGAGATCAGCAGAAAAGACTTACATGCGATAAGTCAGCGGTTTAAAAATCTGCATTTATTTAAATTACAACGAATTCAGCAGTTTTTACGAACTCGTCAGCATATTTTTCTTGATTTATTGGCACTGATATTTCACCAGAACCATCCTTTGTTGCCTGGATTTATTTCATCAGACACACCATACGGAATTCCAGATTTTACGCCAGGCCGAACGACACTCAAGGCGGCGAAAATTTATAGCCGCAGTTTCAGATATAAGCGCCGTGCTGCAAAAAGCTATGCGATTGAAGGCTTGTATTTAATGGGTAGTGTCAGCAGTATAGCTTTTACCAAGGCCAGTGATATTGATATCTGGCTTTGTCATGAGCCATCGCTTTCCAGTGAAGCCCTGCACAAGCTACAGGATAAGGCCATAGCTGTAGAAACCTGGGCGGCTTCAATAGGGCTGGAAGTACATTTTTTTCTGATTAACAGTGAACAATTTCGTGGTGGGCAGGATACGCCAATTTCAACAGAAAGCAGCGGTAAAACCCAACATTATTTATTGCTCGAAGAATTTTACCGGACTGCAATTTATATCGCTGGAAAAATTCCCGCCTGGTGGTTGGTACCCCCGCATGAAGAACATAATTATCCTACTTATGTTCAGCATTTACTTAACAAACGTTTTATCACTGAACACGAAATTATTGATTTTGGCGGTCTGAATGAAGTGCCGGTTGAAGAATTTGTCAGTGCGACATTATGGCATATTTACAAGGCGATCTATTCGCCACATAAATCAATTCTAAAATTGATGTTGATGGAAAGCTATGTCAGTGAGTACCCTACTCCCAAGTGGTTGGCCCAGGAACTAAAACAAGCTATCTATCTAGGTCAATTTTTGATTGATGATCTTGATCCTTATTTGCTGATGTATCGCAAACTGGAATCTTATCTTCAACAATCAGACAGTAATGAAAGAATCAATTTATTACGCAAATGCCTTTATTTAAAAATCATAGGAGAAAACAGTTCTTCATCTGATTTGCAGACAAAACAGTCACGTGAAACTTTTTTGCAGGATATTGCACGGCGGTGGCAATGGCGGGAATTTGATATCAGTGATCTAGGGCGTAGTGATTCATGGAATTTTGCTAATGCATTGCTAGAACATCAAAGCATTGTCAAGGAACTAACCCAGTGTTATCGAATGAATATTGGGTTTGCAAAAAAGCATTTAAAAACTGATTATGTACATGATCAAGATTCCAGGCTGATTGGACGGAAGTTGTTCGCTTTTTTGGAAAAGAAACCGGATAAGGTTGAAATTATTTCTACTCGATCCATTGTGCAGACTGTAGAAAATGAATTAAGTCTTATCGAAATTCCTCTGCAATCAGGCAGTATGGGCTGGGGGATATTTTTGGGGCAATTCAGAGAACAAACCCCAGTATTTAGCAATGCTATAAAAACCAGCTGGAACCTGGTGGAAATTCTGCTCTGGATGGTGGTTAATGGCTTGTATCATAAAAAAATCAAGATTCGGGTTCAGGCGGTTTCCCTGCATTTAAATGCGACCGAAATTCATTTAACGTTAATTGAAATTCAGCAGTTTCTTGAGCGTTATTTGAATATAGAAAACAAATCTCTTGATACCTATAAACGACGAAAAACTGAAGTTGCCTCCCTGTTGATTATAAATCTGGGGATACTATTACCGGAAGCAAGGGGTGATGGTTTTGTTGTGATGAGTGAGCGTTCTGATGCCTTGAGTTATGGTGCCGCTCGAAAGAATTTTATCTATACTCTAGATCGCATTTTAATTACCAGTTGGGGTGAAATATTTTTTAATCAGGATAAAGCTGCAGAAGGGTTATTTAATTGTTTTGTAGAAACGATTAACAAAGCCTGGGAAACTGGATTCTCGCCACCAATGGAGATTGCCTGTTTTACTCAACTAAGGGCG
>JALXCS010000215.1:13685-16990 GCA_026990815.1 Methylomonas sp.
GTAGATATATTCTACCGGTTGGGCAGAGGTATTATTTGTTTCAGAAACAAAATGGGGCTATCAATTATTTTAAAATTGATAGCAAGTCGCAAATACTTGATGAGCTTGCAAATGCCCAGCAAGAGTTTTCTTCGGTGTATTTTGATTCGACAGTACTGGAAAATACTCCTATTCCTTATTTATACACCTTGAATAAACCGAATGTTATCCAGGTTTTCAGCAGAACAATGACTGATAATGTCGATCTTTATATTATTGACGAGAGAGGTTCTCTTTTTTACCAGCGCCACCAGCAGGCAACAGCCAGGCAATTGTTTGCTGCATATTCAGTATTTTTGGAAACCATAGTAAATAAATATAATTTCGAAAATGACCTGAAAATTGAGTATCGGGAAGTGCTTAGCAATTCAACAGGAATATTATCTAGTACTCGTGTGGCAATTGAGCAAGGTATTGCCCAAAATTTCTTGAATATCAGAATATCGGCGCTTGAAAATACTCAGAAAAAAATAAGTTATACGATTTATTGTAATGAGGTTGAATTTAGTTCAGTGACATTAGGGAATTCAGTATTTAAAGAAGCAGCTGAATATGTTATTCAACTTAGAAAAAGCAAAGAGCATTACCCTATTCATATCACTGATATTGATGTTCCCTGGCAGATTATGGGTTTTAACTCAGCCAGTGAATTTCAAACGATTCGATTTTTGCAATTCAAGGACAAGATAGAGCGCCGAATAAATCTTGATTTTTTGTGAATTTAAGCTATGTATGGCTATAGTGAGTTATTAGCTAAATAGCGAAGATTTTTTTGTGTTTAATAAGGAGGTTATCTATGAATTCTCATAGATTGAAGCAATTGAAGCTTCATTTAAGACAATTACAAAATAGTATTGCTGCAAATAACAATAACAATAACAATGTCAATGAAAGATTGCTGGTTGCCGATGTTCTTGAGATCAATAATTTTGGTATAAAAATAAAATTATCCAAACCTCTAAAAGCCGGGTTTGATGGCAAAGTAAAATTTCAACTTACCCTGCCGGAATCCGGTTCGATTTTTACTGTCTACGGTATTTTGAATAGTCGTCAACCCAGTGTCCATCATTCAGTATCTCGGGAACACAAGATTTCAATTGATGAAGCTGTTTACGATTGTCTGAAGTTATCAGAAACCACAGTATTGATAAAAGTTTTTTCTGTGTGACGAGGGTTTTAGGGAACCCTTGCCATTTTTATATCTGGATTTTGCGCGCCTTGTTTTTCAGTCATGATGTATTGAAAAAAAATGATTTGTCCCAACATTTATTAACGACTGTAACAAATTGTTACATCTGTACTTAATTAATGAAGAAGGAGAAAAACAATGAAGAGCAAAATAATTACCACTTTGCTATCTGCAGCTTTATTAGCTGTTCCATCTGTCTGGGCAGAACCAAAAGTAGGTTCTGGAGCGGCTCATACCAAAGTCACCAAACAGGCTATCAAGCAGGAGCAAAAAAACCAGACCGACTTGCTAAAAGAAGTTAATGTTGGCGTTAGTCAAGGGGCAGCCAAGGTTATCAAGGCAATTAGATTATTGGATGAAAATAAAGACAAGGAAGCATTAGCAGAATTACAGGCAGCAACCGGAAAATTTGATATTGCGCTGGCGGCAAACCCGGAATTGGCACTGGTTCCGGTTGATAGTTTTGTAAAAATTACTGAATTAGTAACTACCCCTGATAAATTGAAAGAGCAGCTGAAACTTGCCAGAAAAATGTTGGCAGACGGAAAAGTGCAGGTTGCCAGAGAGTTGCTAGAGGCAATGCAAGATGAATTGCGCATTAGTATCGTATATTTACCAATGGCGACCTATCCAGATGCTATCAAGTTGGCAACTAAATATCTGCTTGAAGAGAAAAAAGAAGATGCCAAGGCTATTCTCATAACGGCAATTAATACTTTGGTCACGGAGGACGAAATTATTCCTTTAGGGCTTATTCGTTCCAAAAGCTTAGTTGATCAGGCGTCAAAACTGGATAAAAAAACTGACAAAAACACTGTTCAAGAGTTGCTTAAGTCGGCAAAGGAGCAATTGGAGATTGCTAAATTATTAGGCTATACAGATGAAAATTCGGTTGCTTATGAAGATTTGAAAGGGCAGGTGGAAGCCTTGGAAAAAGAAGTCAAAGGTAAAAATGCAGTGGAAAAGCTGTACGAAAAAATAGCTCATTCATTCAATGCCTTAATTAAAAAACAAGGTGTTTCAAACAAAGTGGAAAAATAATCTAGATATATGATCACCGAGAGTTTTTTAAAGGCTTTTCGGTGATCGAAATAATAACTTTAAAGAGGAGTAGGGGAAATGAATGAAGTAGCGGACCAAAAAAATTTAGTGCCTGAAGAATTACCAAAAAAATGGGGATGGCTTTTGGCGCTTGGCATATTGATGATCATTCTGGGAACCATTGGTATGTTTATGTCGGTTTGGGTGACATTGGCAACTGTTTTGGTTTTTGGCGGTTTTGCGTTGGCCGGAGGAATATTTCAGATCATTCAGGCTTTCAAGGCTAAAGAAGAAAAATGGGCGGGGCGATTACCACATTTATTAATAGCCATTATCTATATCCTGATGGGGATAATTATTGTTGTTGATCCAGTTGCAGCTGGTTTGGGTATTACCCTGGCAATAGCGGCGCTGCTGATAGCGATTGGTATTACCCGCATTGTTTATGCGTTTAAGTGCAGAAAACAAAAATGGAGATGGATATTACCCTTGGTTTTTGGAATAATCGACTTGATTTTGGGCATTATTATAATCATAAATTGGCCAATTTCAGGTCTTTGGGTAATTGGCCTGTCTGTTTCAATCGAGATGATTATGAATGGATGGTTTATGACATTTTTAGCCTTTGTGGTAAAAGATTTGGGCAAGCAGGCAAGCAATAGTGAGGATTCTCAGGCAAACGCCTAAAGTCAAATAGAGGCTTGCTGTTTTTTTTGGTAAATACAGCGAGCCTCGAAAAATTTGAGGCAACGGTGGAGTTAGTAATTTTTCAAAAAAGCCACTTATCTTGGGTGTTTGATGTCAATTAAATCAATTTCTTTCTCGTCCCTAAGTAACTTCCCCTACCTCAATTATTAAAATATTCGTCCAAATCGTCTTCTGATACAATTATTTCCATTGTGCTAATTTTCAAGTAGGGGATCATAAATTTTTTAACTTTTTGCTGGTTTATTTTGCAATCTTATTTTGTTGCAATTTCGGTTGCATAGCATAACTATGCTCCCTGGTGTGCCCAGCATGGGCTAAAACTTGTTAT
>JALXCS010000216.1 GCA_026990815.1 Methylomonas sp.
CTTGAAAAATGGTGAATAATTGAGGCTATGGGTTGCTCTGCCATTATAAAATCAAAATGATAGCTTTAATACCTCATCTAAATTATAATTTCAACTGGTTTTAAACCCGATTGCCCTGATAGATTTCCCCTGGGTGGTTTAAGTAAGTAGTAGAGTGTGTTAGGGTCGTTTGACCTGAAAGCGGCGGTTATTAAAAATCAGTATCAGGTTTTCTTTGTTTATTTCCTTGATTTTCAGTCCGGTATCAGTTTCCTCTCCGGTTCGATATTTTTTCATATCAATAATCACAAAACGGTTTTCTGGTTCCTCTGCATAGACAAAAACATTAATATTAAGATTGGGTACACGGCGTCGGAATTCCGGCGGCATTTCTCTTAAAAATGGAATTATTTCAGTGCTTTTTGTTGGTTGCGGCCGTTGCTTTTGGTTACTTTCAGTTTTTGGGTCAGTTTGTTTTACTTTAGTGAGTTCCCCCCGGTTCATTGCCTTTTTTGTTGTTCGTGCAGTTGGTATTGCAATTTTTTTATTTGATGTCGTTATTACGGTTTTGTTTGTGATTCCTTGCTGTTTCAACATATCTGAAATAGAAGCCTGATGACTGGATTCAACAGAAACTGGATTAATTACGGGCTGTGGGTGTTCTTTTTTGATAGCATCAGTTTTGGCGGGTTTTGTTTTTACTGATGCTGTTGGATGATGATCGATAGTTTTTGATGGTTTGACATTAGCAGCTTGTTGTTCGATTTCTGTAATAGTGTTCTTAGATATTTGAGTGCTAAAGAAAACAAAATAGATTAAAACCAGAATATTGATGCAGATAAGGGTGATGATCAGCCAAACGGTCTTGGTGTTTTGTAGCGGTGTTTCCAGCGAATCGGACGTTTGTAAGTTTACTGATTGTTCTTTTGTTTTGCGTTCATTTTCAGATTTTCGTAGCGCATTAAGGATATATGACATGATTTTATCTCAGTCGTGGGAAATCGGCTTCTGAAGTGGCATTTTGTAAGTGAATAACCGTTAATGGGCCAACCAGCCCATCTTGGGTGATTTGCTGTTGATGTTGAAATTGCTTAACCCGTTTTTCAAGTTCCATGTCGTAAAAATCCGGCTGGATAATATTCTCATTTTCTCCTTCTATCTTATCAAGCTGCTGCCTAAGCCATACGATATTTTCAGATTTTTGGCCTGGAGCCAGTGTCCAAAAATCAGTGACAGGCGGCTTCCAAAGTACAAGAAAGTAGCCATTCCAATACTTCAAGACTTCTGCGATTGGAAAAAGATACTCTTGATCTGAGCGGAAGATTGCTTTGTTTTTTATGACGCCAACTAGCAATGTAAATCGTTTCTGGTTATTTTCCAAATCAAATTCCATTATTACTTGACGCCCAAGATTGATCAGTTGTTGCCAATCTGATTTTCCAGGCAGACAACGCAAGCCTGATTTTTGTACAAAAAGGCATTCGGCTGTAAAATCCTCTGGCGTTTCGATATCCCATTGATGCAAAGATGTGGCCAAAGCACTTTCCATGGTTAATGAAGGCATTTTGATAAAGTCAGCAAAGCTTGGCTGTTTTTTGGATGCCGGGTCAATTGCCGCAGATTGCTTGGGTTTTGCTAATAAGGTCGCTTTTGTAATTGGGACTCTAGTTTGCGTTACTACTTTTTTGTTTGAGTGGAGTGGTTTTTGTTTGTCCGCAACTTTGCTTATGACAATCTGGTTTTTCAAACCAAAATTCAGTTCCTTTAATGGGAAATCGAGATAGAAATAGGCCAGTATCAGACAGAAAAATAATAAGCAGAAACTTAAAATGACTGGGGTCAAATGGGTTTTTTTACGTTGCTCAGGAAGAACTTCTTTGGCTGCTTTTCTGATAATAGAATTGCTAACGGATAAGCTTCCTGTTCCATAGGCACCTAAAAGTGATCGGTCACAAAGTAGATTTATCAATCGCGGTACACCATGAGTTAATTTATAAATTTGTTTAATTGTGGAAGTTTTGAAAACACCCGGAAAACCACCACTGATTTTCATACGGTGCTCTATATAAGTTCGGGTTTCTTTGACGGATAATGGCTTGAGATGATAGCGAGCGGTAATTCTCTGGTTGAGCTGACGGAGCCGTTTGTCGTGGAGCAGTTCTTTTAACTCAGGTTGACCGATTAAGATTATTTGCAATAATTTTGCTGTTGGAGTTTCTAGATTGGTTAAAAGACGAATTTGTTCCAGCACATCAAAGCCTAAATTTTGTGCTTCATCAATAATTAATACCGTTCGTCGTCCTCTCGCATGGGTTCTCAAAAGATGTTCGTTCAGTAGATCGTTAAGAACTTTGATACTGCAACAGTTGATCGGGTAATTTATGCCGAGTTCATCGCATATGCTGGCAAGCAGTTCCACGCTGTTAAGTTTTGGGTTAAGGATATAGGCGATATCCACATCATCAGGAACTTGCTGCAAAAGGCAGTAGCATAGCGTGGTTTTGCCTGTGCCAACTTCACCCGTTAACGCGACGAATCCTCCACCCATATTTATTCCATACAATAAATGAGCAATACCCTCCTGATGGCGAGCACTCATATATAGAAACTGAGGATCCGGCGCTATGGAAAACGGTGGTTTATCGAATTTAAAAAAATGAGTATACAAATTTCTACATTAACAAAAGCTATTAGGCACCATTGTCAGTATAGACAGACGCCAATCATGATTCATAAAAAAATAGGAGCGAGACAAGGATTATGGTATTTTTTATAGAAAACAAATTCAATTCTAGCGTTTATTCCATGCTTCAGTTTAATTAAATTTATCATCGACCTTTTTGAGCTTATTGGTCTTAATATTGTTTTATTTGTTAAATATGATTACCATGACTGCAAGTTACGGGAATTTAAAGACCTGAGATTATAAAAATGAACAGTAGATATTATTCTTCAACAGATCGGAAGACGATTAGTTTTCGTTTGATTCTAATTATAGTTATTCCTTTACTGATTATTATGTTTACCTGGTTGTTTTTCAGCAGGGAACAGGTAAAACCGGAAACGGTTGAAAAGGGTGCTCCAATCATTGAAAGTTTGAAAATTCCAGATCAAGATGAGCCGACAAAACAGGTGTTGGATAATTCATCGTCTGATCAATCACCACCACAAACTCAGGAAAATGACATTGAATACGAGCGACAGCAATCTGAAACCGGAGTAACGGAAAATACTCAGGGGCTGAATACTGAACAGAAAGAAACATATAATTTACCCGGGCTTGAACAGAGCGATGCTGTTTTTAAGCAAGATATTTTAAACTTATCGCCGGGCTTTTCAGGTTTTCTAAATGGCGATAAAATCATCAAGCAATGGGTGGGCGTAATTAATGATTTCTCCCAGAATCAAAGACTTTATAAACACTTCAGGCAATTCAAGCTATCAGATACTTTCCGTGTTGAAACAGATCAATCAGGAATTTACATTGCAGAACGCGGTTATCAGCGGTACGATTTTGTTGCTTCTGCAGTTCATGCCATTGATGTCGAAAAAGCTGTAAATCTATTGTGGAAATATCGGCCATTATTGCAACAGGCCTTCACAGAGTTTGGCTATCCTGAAGAATATCAAGTTGAGGATCTTATCAAGAAAGCGGTATCAAATGTTCTACAAGCCCCTGTTATTGAGGGTAAGATTAAGTTGATCAAACCCTCTGTGCGCTATAAATTTGCAGAAAATCACCTTGAATCATTAAGTCCTGTACAAAAACAGATGATTCGCATGGGCCCTGAAAATACTCGCATTATTCAGGCGAAATTGCGTCAATTTATAGAAGTAATGAGTAATCGATAGATTTACAATGAATAACAGCCCCATTGTTCCAGAGCTTTTTCCAGACGCAACAAAAATTCCTTGCCATTTTTGCTGTTTAGTAATTCAATGGGTATATCCGAATAATCGGTGATGATTTGCCAGTTAAACAATAGGATTTTTAATTTCCTTCGGTTGCTGGATGAAAGTCGCCAGCGATCTTCTAATAGAGCGTAGAGATTTTCCTTGACTGGATTAACTTTAGCTGCAAGTTTTGATAGTTCCAATATCAGCTTTTCCAAACTGCTGATGCTGGTATTAACCAATTGCGTGGCTTGCGATGGATTGATATGTTCAATGCCAGAATTTTCATTGTCAGAAACAATTTTAAGGCATTGAATCAGTTCGCTTGATGTGAAACGAATTGCTGTTTCAAAAAAGGAAGAAGCTTCCATATCATGTAAATAGTTTTCCCGGTATAAACAGGATGCTTTCGAAACCGTTATTAGTGGTAGTGTAGGGCAGGGGATGTTTGCCGTTAATTGTGGATAAAAGTTTTTGTTACTGTCTACATCTGTAATTTTATCAACGCAAAAAATTTTGCCTAGTGTGTGAGTTTTATGGCCAGCAATGCCAATATTCAAAAAAACCGCATTTACGGAATTTCCTAAAAGTGCATATGAATAAGCGACCGCCGCAGCCATTGCCGTTTTTCCAAGACCACTGATGGTTAAACAAATATTTTCATTGCTGAATATTGCAAAGCTTGGATAGTTTGTCTGCTTTTTTAGGTCGAAATGTTCGACTATTGGTTTTGCTTCACAAGGTAAAGCAACATAGAGAAAAACAGATGGTGTGTTATTCACTGAATAGTATATTGTTCAATAAGTTTTTCATAATGAGTGCATTCAATGAGTTTGCCTCGTTTTTTGGCACCTGCCAAATATATTTTGGCTTTCTTGACCAATATTTTGCACGTAGCCTGATGATTTTCTCTGGATAGGGTGTTTTGACAAAGAATTTTTTCCAAAGCTCGAATGCGAAAACGGTCCATGCCCCAAAATTTTTTAGACAGTTGATCTTGATGTCCTCCGTATTTTTTTATCAAAGGTTCCTGAATAAACAGAACCGGATATTTTGCAGTAATTCTTAACCACATTTCATAATCCTCACAAGCCGGATATGTTTCGTCAAAATTCCCGACATCTTCAAAAACTGAACGGTGGATTATGACTGATGAAGGAGAAATGGCGCAAAGAGGAAGGCAATGCTGAAAAATATTACCACCTTTTTTCACATGTTTTTTCATGGGGTTAACACGGACTCCGTTTCGAATCCAGATTTCTTCAGTGTGACAGATTTTAAGACCAGTCTGATCGCAAAGTGCCTGTTGTTG
>JALXCS010000217.1 GCA_026990815.1 Methylomonas sp.
TCATTTTCATTTAAGAAAGGCAAGATTGGCAGGAGGTATTATATCCCTTGATGTCTGAATGAAAAATGGCCGCTGGAAAGCCAAATTAGTTGCAAAAAATCTGGATATTGGCTTTATCAAAAATCGACTTAAAACCCGATTGTTCCCAACTTTTACCGGCAGGTTGGATGTTGATATGTTAGTTAAAGGAAAGGAAAGTAAGGCTTCGTCATTAAACGCCAAATTAACAACAAAAAACTGGAAATTACAAAACCAGGAAGCCAGTATTGATACCCAAAACCTGAATATCACTACAACCATTCAAGCAACAAACAAGGGTCAAAACTGGCATTTTTCATCCCAGATGAAATTTCTGAAGGGTTCTGTTTATGTAGAACCCTTGTATGTTGTGGCCGGCAACAATCCCATTTCAGCCGAGGCCAATGGTGTTTGGCAAAGTCGTAAAAACCAACTTGTTGTAGAAAAAATTAAATTTGTTCATCCGGGTACTTTGAATTTGCACGCTCAAGGCCGATTGATTCCGGGACAGCCAGTGGATTTGGAAGGGACTTTGCAAATAGAAAACCTGGACACGGTATCAAAAGTTTATCTTGCTCCTTTTTTTACAGCCACGGCGATAGAGGGCATTGGTTTTACCGGAAAACTCAAAGCTGATTTCAGGCTGGTTCAACAGTCCTTAACTGATCTGCAACTCTCTTTTTCTCAGCTCGGTGTTTCTGATACTGAAGGAAGAGTCAGTTTGCAGGGCGGGGCGGGTGATATTAACTGGTCAAAGCAAGCGGAATCCCCACTTAAATCTAAAATAAACTGGCAAAAACTGACTTTGTTTAAATTGCCGATAGAAGCCTCAGAACTAGTTTTCTCGACAACTGGAAATTCGCTGCAACTTGATAAAAAAACAGCTTTGCCTTTTTTGGGTGGAGAGGTAATTCTAAAGCAATTTTCCTTGCAATTTAACGATTCAGAAAAGCCAGATGTTCATTTTCAAGGTGCAATACGTAATGTCTCATTGGAGCAATTAACGGAAAAATTAAACTGGCAACCGTTAACTGGAGTGATTAATGGTGAAATCCCTGGTATTTCGTATAAAAATGATCGTCTTAGTATTAACGGCGTACTCAAAGTTCAGGTTTTTGATGGTGAAATCAGAATCAGAGATTTAGCTGTTTCAGGTTTATTCAGCCCATTGCCCAAACTTTATCTGGAGATGGATATTGACCGGTTGGACCTGGACCAACTGACCCGAAAATTTGATTTTGGTCATATGCAAGGTCGCTTGTCTGGAGAAATTAGGGACTTATATCTGGAAAACTGGAAGCCCGTGACCTTTTTTGCGTGGATAGGCACCCCGGAAGATGATGATTCCCCGCACCGAATCAGCCAAAAAGCAGTCAATAACCTGGCTTCAATCGGCGGTGGTGGCGCGGTTGATGTGCTGTCGAGAACCTTTTTACGGTTTTTTGAAACCTTTGGCTATGACAAGATCGGCATCGGCTGTTATTTGCATGATGGCGTTTGTCAATTGATGGGCGTTGGTCCGGCAGAGCAGGGATATTATATTGTTAAAGGCGGCGGTCTGCCGAGGATTGATGTAATCGGCTATAATCCCCGGGTGGACTGGAATGTTTTGTTACAGCGATTAAGCCGTATTACCCAAACCAAAGCAACAAACTAATCAGGAGAAATCATGAAAGAAAGAACCACATTATCGGTGTTATGCAGTGCCTTGTTAATGACGGCCTGCGTGACCATCAATATCTATTTTCCTGCTGCTGCCGCAGAAAAAGTAGCGGATGAAATCATCAAGGATATTCAACAACCTGTTTCCAAACCGGAATCGCAAAAGCCGGACGCAAAACTTGAAGATTGGCAGTTGACATTATTAAGTTGGACAGACGACGTATTAAATTTTGTTATTCCCCCCGCTCATGCAGGAGGAGCAAACTTGTCTGTTGATACACCTGAAATCCGTAGTATTCGTGCCAGCATGCAAAAACGTTTCCCAACCTTGCTGACTTATTACAATAAAGGCTATATCGGAATTCAATCAGATGGATTTTTGACGGTTAGAAACCCGGGTTCTATTCCACCGCCAGAACGCAATAAAGTCAAAAAACTGGTGGTTGCGGAAAATTCTGACAGAGATAAATTATATCGTGCAATCGCCAATGCCAATGGTCATCCTGATTGGTACGATGATATCAAAGCCACTTTTGCCAAACGTTGGATCAGCAATGCCCAATCAGGTTGGTGGTATCAAACTGTAAGTGGCGTCTGGCAGCAAAAATAATCATGGCGAGAAGAAGAACCAGAAAAAAAACCTTACCCGAGCAGCCGGTTAGAACCACGATTGAGTCATTGGCGCATGATGGTCGTGGCGTCACCCATGTTGATGGCAAGGTGGTATTTATTGACGAAGCGTTACCGGGTGAAGAGCTGGATTTTATTTACACTGATATTCGGCGCGATTATGCCGAAGGTAAAGTCCATAAACTGATCAGTTTTTCGGATGATCGAGTCGAAGCCAAGTGTCCTCATTATGGTATTTGTGGCGGTTGTAGTTTTCAGCATGTCGAATCCTCAGCACAAATCAATATCAAGCAAACATTACTTCAGGAACAATTTTCCCGAATTGGAAAAGTTGAGATTCCAGAACTTTGGGAGCCATTGACCGGGCCACACTGGGGCTATCGGCAAAAAGCCCGCATGGGTGTTAAATATGTTCCCAAAAAAGGCAGGGTGCTGGTTGGGTTTCGGGAGCGGCGCAATCCTTTTCTGGCAGAAATTGAAGAATGCATCGTCATGAATCCCGTTGTTGGCACCCGGTTAATGGCTTTGTCTGAAATGATTGGTGATTTGTCAATCAGGGCAAAAATCCCACAAATTGAAGTTGCCATTGGCGATAAGGATTGTGTTTTGGCCATTCGCGTATTAGAGCCGCCAACAGAAGCCGATCAGCAACATATGCTGGAATTTGCGAAAGAATATAACATCGTGCTTTATTTGCAATCCAAGGGGCCGGATACCATCGCACCACTGCCTGGACAACAACCGGTATTGCCGCACTATGCACTGCCAGAGCATGGCATTGAGTTTGAATTTAAACCGGCGATGTTTACCCAGGTGAATTACGAAATCAATCGAAAAATGATTAACCGGGTACTGGAAACGCTGGATTTGAATGAGCAAGACACCGTTTTGGATTTGTTTTGTGGCCTGGGAAATTTCACTTTACCGATGGCAAAAAAAGCAGGGCAGGTAGTGGGTATCGAAGGTGATTTGCCGTTGGTAAACCACGCCCGGAATAACGCGAAAAAAAATGGCATCGAAAATGTCGAATTCCATGTTGCAGATTTAACCAAACCCATCGAACAACCCTGGGCAAAACAAAGCTTCACAAAAATTCTGCTCGATCCTTCACGCGCTGGGGCTTTGGATGTGCTGCACTGGTTTCCAAAATGGAATCCAAAACAAATTGTTTATGTCTCCTGCAACCCGTCGACACTGGCAAGAGATGCCGGCGTGTTAGTCAATGATTTAGGTTACAAACTGGTAAAAGCCGGAGTCATGGATATGTTTCCACAAACTGCGCATGTAGAATCTATTGCTTTGTTTGAGAAAACATGATGACTGGAATGATCGCGTGTCTCTTTCGGCATTGCTTGGTTTTTTTCAGGAAATACTTATGGACTGGAGGGTGCAACAACAATTGTTTGAATGTTGCCTTGATGCCGTTCAAAATGTATGGATTCAGAGTTGACCACCAACTTGTATTTTCCTGCTTCGGGAAAAATTACATTTATCCGGTATTTGCCATTTGTCTGTTTCACTTCAGCAATGCGTTGTTGCCAATTACTGCCGGGACGGAACAAAAGGATTTGTAATTGTCTGGTATCCGGTTGAGCATCCTCTTCATTATGAATGTCGATTTGTAGTTGTACTGGCAACCCTGCAATTGTCCAATCTGGTTTGACAGTGACTTTGTAACGTTTAGAGACATTTTCTGATACTGGCGGTCTATCGGTTGCATGCATCACAGTAAATGGTAAGCAACGTGCTTCTGATAACTCGGGAATATAAATAAGCATTTCATAATGACCAGCTCGCTTTATTCGGGTTGTTGTCTCATAGATCCCTTGCTGTGTCTCATGTAAGTCAAAATTGTGAACAAGAACAGCAATAGGCGCTGCTGTCCATGTTCTAAATGCATTCATTGGCGCTTTCATGCCACCTTCCATGAACAAAAACAGAGTTCGGTCTGCCGGATTAGTAATAATTACTCTTGGCTTTCCTGGTAATGTAGCAATTGGAGAAAGCAAAGGATTGTTGTGAGCAATAGTATTCGGGGCATTGATACCAAATGGCACTTCAATTACAACTGGTTGCTGACCAGACTTGAGGGAATGCAAATTAACCAGACTGACATTCGCATGGTCAGTGTGTCTGATATACGCATATTGATTACTTAATACCACATGATCGAAGGGATGTTTGAACTGCAAAATATGGGTTAACTGATTGTTTTCAAGATTGATGAGATTAACCACTGATTTTTCACCATCAAAAGCAAGCAACCAGTTTTTATTGTCAACGACTGCAAGTCCTTTACTTTTGTTGGCAATGCTGATTTTTTCAATTTTCGGGGATGCTTCGGGCGGAACTGACAAAATGTATTCCAGTGAAGGGTGTACCATATAGATACGATTTGTGTCTGCAGAATATCCTAAACCCGTAATACCGGGCTGGATAGTTTGTCTGAAGATCTCCTGTTGGTTATCAGTATCAAAGTCAACAAAATTGCCATCTTCTGTACTGTAGGCATACAAGCGATGTCGCTTCGGATCGCTCAACAACAGAACTTTCCTGGTGCCAATGGAAAACTTTCGCAGTACTGCCTGTTTGCTAACATCAATCAGATAAACCAAACCAGCCTTTTCACTGGCGACCCAGAGCAGGGGAGAATGATTGAAAACAGCAATTGCTGATGGCTGACTGTCCAGAGCAACACGGGCAATCTCGGTACCGGTCAGTGGGTTCAGCACAAGTAATTGTTGTTTATCCGCAAGTGTAATATATATACTATTCGCGATCAAGAATGCACATAAACTAGATGACGTATTGTATTGATAGCGAATATAATAACGACATGAATGATTACCAGCTATCAGCCGACGAGATTAAAC